>DASQLS010000076.1:0-4027 GCA_035629915.1 Candidatus Limnocylindrales bacterium
CGCGTTTGCCGACCGGCCGCCGGTGCTCACACCTGACGACCACGAGGTGGCGGCGATCCTCACCGCGCCACTGGCGGCGTTTCTTCCCGGCGCGCCGATCGAGATCGTGACCGAGCAGCGCGACGGCTTCTGGCTGCGCTACGGCGGATTCCGCGTCGGCAACCACCTTGTGTGGGGCGCCACGGCGGGAATTCTCGGCCGGCTGGGCGCTTTTCTCGGCGAGGCCGGCGTCAGCTGATCGCGCTCAGCGACTGATTGCCCGGCGCATGATCGGCCGCGGTGGACTGGCCGCGTTCCACTGGCGCACCTCTACTACCTCGAATCCGGCTTTCTCGAACATTGACTGCGAGCCCTGGTAGGCCGACGCGGCGGGCACCCGGCCACGCTCGGCGGCGAGTGGATAGGCCTCGAGCATCGTTGCGCCGTGAGCCGCGGCGTGATCTATGGCCGCCGCGAGCAGGGCCGTGCCAACGCCGCTCCCGCGCGCCTTGCGCGACACGACGAAGCAGACGATCGACCAGACCGGCAGGTCGTCGACCGGGGCAAGCAACTTCGCACCGGCCAGACGGTCATAGCTTCCGCGTGGGCCGAGGCTGACCCAACCGACGACGCGATCGTCCCGGTATGCCAGCAGTCCGGGCGAAGGATCGTGGGCAGCCAGCTTCCTTAATCCAGTCCGATTGGCCGCCGCCGTCGCGTTCGACCAGTTCATGCCCCGCGTCCGGAAGTACATGCACCAGCACCAGCGCGGATCGCCGCCCTCGTTGAAGAGCTCGGCCAGGTCCGTGAATCGGTCGACCGTCAGTGGTCGGATGGTCAACTCGCCGGCCGACCGAGCTACCAGGGCTCGCCCTCGGAAGAGTCGTACTCGTCGCGCAGCAGCTGGCGCTCGGCAAGCGCGCCCTGGGCGGGCGTCGTTTCGACTGCCGGCTCGGCCCCGGGATCGGCATCGCTCGGATCCCGATCGACGATCGCAGTGCCGTGCGCCTCGGCCTCGAGCAGCGGCGCCTCACCGTCGCCGGTCAGCTCGACCACGATCGCGCGCATCTCGGTCCCATCGGTGTACGCGCCGTGCAGGATGCCGGCCGGCCAGATGACGGCTTCGCCGTGGTTGACGCGCTCGCGTTCGTCGCCGACCTGCACGAAACCCGCGCCGCTGATGACGATGAACAACGAGCTGTTGGTCGGGTTCGTGTGCGGGCTGACCATCGCGTAGCGGCCAAACGCCAGCTCGCTGACCACGGCTCGGTGGTCGTGCAACAGCACCTGGCCCTCGACACCCTGCGTGCCGGGCGGGCCACCGGGCCGTCGATGACCTGGACCAAAGCGGCGGATCTCCACGCTGCGCGACCCTGCCTCAGCGGCGCCGGCGATTACCGCGCGTCCGGCGCGATCGGACGGTCGACTCGACCTGTTTGGCGCGCGCCTGGCTCGTGAAGCGCACGCGTCTGAGCTGCTCGTTGTAGGCGGCGATCAACGGCGGGAAGCGAAAGAAGCGGACCCACACGAAGGTGCTCACGCCGACGACGATGAAGATCACGATGAAGATGAAGTAGAAACGGAAGAGGGTCCCGACCAGGATCAGCCCGAAGGTGAACAGGCCTGTCCACAGCAGCCACTCCTGGAGCGAGCGCAGCGGTTCGTGCCGATGCAGCTGCCGAACTCGAACGTTGTAGAGGATGACCGTCCCGATCAGCAGCAGCAGTGACGCAACCCAGATCGGGGTGAAGATGTCGGGAAACTTCTGCAGCGTGAACTCCGGCGCACGCGCGCCCGGCGGGCCGAACAGGTACTCGAAGATCCCGTTGCGCACTGAGTGGTTCCCTCGCTCGATCTTGGGTGGCGGCGCGAGCATAGCAAGATGCGGCGACGGCCCTCGCCACTGCCGTTGCTATACTCGGCCCGCCGTGCCGCGCTCGTGCCCATGGAGCTGCGCGCTGGTACACCGAGAGGGACTGGAGGGAACTGGTGCGAGCCCTGCTCTCGGTCGCTGACCGCGACGGGATAGCCGAACTCGCGCGCGACCTTGCAGCCCATGGCGTGGAGCTCTTCGCGACCGACGGCACGCGCGCAGCGCTCGCCGAGGCCGGTGTCGAGGCGCAGCCGGTCAGCAGCCTGACCAACAGCCAGCCACTCGCCGGCGGCCAGGTCAAGACCTTCTATCCGCAGATCTACGCCGGCATCCTCACCCGTCGCAGCGCGCCCGACGAGCTCCAGGAGCTGGCCGAGCAGGGCATCGGGCTGCTCGACCTCGTGGTCGTCAACGTCAAGCCCTTCGCGCCACAGATCGGTGCGCGGCCCGTGCCGCTGCACGAAGCGATCGAGCTGATCGACGTGGGCGGAACGGCGCTGATCACCGCCGCCGCGCGCAACTACGCAGCGGTCGCGGCAGTTTCTGCGCCGCGTCACTACGCGCAGCTCGTGAGCGAGCTGCGCGAGATGGGCAGCATCTCGGCCGAGTTCCGTCAGCGCCTCGCCGCCGACGCGCTGGCCGACGTGGCGGCCTATTTTGCCGAGGTAGCCAGCTACCTCAATCACATCGCCGGCACTCAGTTCCCCGACCGCCTCGCGGTCGTCGTCGAGAAGGTGCGCGACCTCTCGTATGGCGAGAATCCACAGCAGGACGCCGCGTTCTACCGCGAGACAACGCATCGCTCTGGCTCGCTCGCCGACGCCGTCCAGCTGCAGGGTGACCTGCCCACTTTCAACGACCTGCTCGATCTCGATGCCGCCTATCGGATCGCGACCGACTTCACGGCGCCCAGCTGCTGCATCGTCAAGCAGGGCAACCCAACCGGCCTCGCCTCGAACGATCGACTCCCCGAGGCGTACCAGAAGGCGCTCGAGGGTGATCCGGTCAGCGCATTCGGCGCGGTCGTGGCGCTTAACCGCGAAGTCGACGGCGACACCGCCGCGGCGATGGCCGGCAACGCCTACGAAGCGATCGTCGCGCCATCCTTCTCGGCACCGGCTCGCGAGATCCTGGCCGAGAAGCAGAGCCTGGCCCTGCTCGCCGTTCCCGGCGCGCCGACAGAGGGGCTGCGCGACTACGGCATCGCCAAGCTCGACTTCCACCGCATCGACGGCGGCCTGCTGGTCGAGACGCGCGACAGCTCCGAGCTCGACCGTTCGATGCTCAAGGTCGTAACCAAGCGCCGGCCGACGCTCGAGGAGCTGACCGACCTGCTGTTCGCCTGGCGCGCCGTCCGCCACGTGACGAGCAATGCGGTCCTGCTCGCCCACAACGGCGCGCTCGTGGGCGTTGGCGCCGGCCAGGCCAGCCGGCTCACGGCGGTCGAGATCGCCCTCCACAAGGCGGCCGATCGGGCAACGATGTCGGTCCTCGCCTCGGACGCCTACTTTCCGTTTGCCGACGCGATCCAGCTCGCCGCGGAGCGTGGCGTGACGGCGATCATTCAACCCGGCGGCTCAGTGCGCGACGAGATGGCGATCGAGGTCGCCGACCGGCACCACATGGCGATGGTCTTCACCGGCCGCCGCCACTATCGGCATTGAGCGCCCGGTGAACATCTAGGTCATGGAAACCCTGCTCGCGCTAGAGATGGTCCGCGTCACCGAAGCGGCGGCAATCGAATCGGCGCGCTACATGGGTCGTGGCGACCGAATGGCCGCCGATCGCGCCGCGGTCGAGGCGATGCGCAAGACGTTCGACGAGGTCGAGGTGCGCGGCACGATCGTCATCGGCGAGGGCGAGCGCGACGAGGCGCCGATGCTGTTCATCGGCGAGCAGGTCGGCACCGGCGAGCCCGACCAGCCCGAGATCGACATCGCTGTCGATCCGCTCGAGGGCACGAACCTGGTTGCGATGGGCCTCGCCAACGCCGTCACCGTCCTCGCCGCGTCAGAACGGGGCGGGTTGCTCAATGCTCCGGACACGTACCTCGACAAGCTGTGCGTTGGACCGATCGCCAGCGGCCATGTCGACATCCGTGCCTCAGCGGCGGACAACCTGCACAGCATCGCCGACGCGCTCGGGCGCAAGGTTGCTGATTTGACGGTTGTCACA
>DASQLS010000077.1:0-2014 GCA_035629915.1 Candidatus Limnocylindrales bacterium
GCCCCGATCGCGCCGAGGCTGCCGGCGGTGATGCCGATGACCCGGCCGTAGGTGTTGCCGGCCAGCAGCGAGAAGCCGCCGGTGAACTGGAGCACGCCGAGGGCGATCAGCACCCAGCCCAGGGTGTTGAGGTCGTCGAGGATGAAGCGCCGGTCCCCGACGAAGATGTTCGCGTTATCCAGCGCGCCGACGCCGTAGATGACATTCAGCGTGCCAGCGATGAGCAGCAGAATCCCTGCAAAGGTGGCTCGACCTGTACCGCGCATTTCAGTAACTCCTTGTGTAGGGGCGGGTCTAGGCGACGGTACGTGCGCGGGTGATGCGGTCGCATCACCCAGGATGGATGAAACCGCCGCCGCTCAAGTCCGCCGAGGCGGCTCGCCGTGTCTGCTTGAGCGACTCGATCTCTGCTTGCAGATCCGCGACCTGATGACGGAGCTGGGCGACCTTGCGACGCTCGTCGACGAGTTCGGCGGCGAGCTCTCTCAATGCGAAGCCGAGCCGTTCGGCGCGGATTTCCGGCCGTGTTCTCGGCACGTCCGGCTCGTGCGTGGGGGTCATGGGGTCGACGCCCGGCCGGCCGGCGGCCGGGCGGCAGGCGTTCAGACTGCGCTCCCGCCCTCTGCGGCGAGTGCGTCATCGGTGGGATGCATCAGCGCGCCGACGATCCAGAGGAACGGGAGGAAGATGCCCACCCAGAACAGGACCGTGTGCCCCTTGCGGAGCGTCGTGAGGCCGAGCACGAAGAGCGCGGCCAGGTACAGGGTGGCGAACAGAATCCACAACAGCATGTTGCTGTCCTTCCTACGAGTTTGAGCCGAGCGGGCAAGGACGCCGCTCGAGCGGGACGGAGGGTGCGCTCGCGAACGCGAGCGCACCCTCGGGTGCTCAACGGCGTCGTGAGACGCGTCGTGCGGCGCGGCGGCCGGTGCGTCGGGCGACTCTGCGTGATGCGAACATGTCGTTTCTCCTGGGCTGGTGAGCGGCTGGCTCAGTTGGTGCTGGTCGCCGCGGCGGTTTCTTGGGCTTGGAGCTGCTCGGCCTCCTCGGCGGTGACCAGGCCGATCTCGACGAGGTCGAGCGGGCTGATGAAGCCGTCGGCGATGCGGAAGCCGCCGGCGCGCGCGACGGCGTCGCGCAGCGGTACGGCCCAGTGATGCTCGATCAGGAGGAGTGCGGCGGCCGAGTCGTTGGGGATCTCTTCGATGACGTCCCACGCGTCCTCGTCGTCGAACACCTGGATGCCGTCGGCGGCCGCCTCGGCACCGGCCTCGGCGCCGGTCTCCAGGCCTTCTTCGCCCTCGATGCCGAGGCCGACGAGCGCGCCGACCTTGCTGCCGAGTTCGATGGCCTCGTCCTCGGACAGGTTGCTGAGGTGCTCGACCGCGAGCTCGCCCTCGGCGTCCTTGTAGACGACGAGTGAGTCGATCACGCGCACCGTGTCGCTCTCGCGCAGTTTCTCGAGCTCCGCGATGATCTCGCCGTGGAAATCGGGGTGGTCGAAGCCCAGCACGATCAGCTGAACGGGTCCAATCGCCATGTCCTCTCCTTCGATCGGGTTTGGCGGATGTTGCGCGGCGCATCGGGCGCCGCTGCCATAACTCTCGATCCGTCGGGGACTCCGAGCATCGTCCCGACGGGGTGATATCCCGGTCGTGCTACGCGTTCATCGCGGTGCGAAGTCCGCGGCGTCGATGAGGTCGCGCTCGAGGGCGCCGACGAAGGTGTCCAGCAGTGCGAGCATGCGTAGGCGGTCCAAGCGCTTCAGCGTCGAGGCGATCTCCTCCATGCCGCGCTCCAGTTCGAGCTCGAAGCGCTTCGCGAGGTCGTTGGTGACGACCACTTCGCGATAGGTCTCGCACTCGGGGCAGCGCAGCAGGATCTCCCAGTGGTCGTCGTCGGTCTCGTCCCAGCTGACCGGGACCACGAGGTCCGCGCGGCACACGATGCACTGATGCAAGCCGCACCCGGGCACGGGCTGTCTATGCGAGCGACGGAGTCCCATATCGGGTTG
>DASQLS010000078.1:0-15292 GCA_035629915.1 Candidatus Limnocylindrales bacterium
AACAGGCCGATGCCGGCGCCCGACACGGACGACGCGTTGAGTGGCGACCGGTAATAGAGCTCGAACAGCCGCGCCGATTCGCCGGGGTCGATGCCTGCCCCTTCGTCGAGGACGCGCGCCCTGACACCCTCCGGTGTCTCGTCCACAACGATCGCCACGGTCGAGCCAGCGGGGCTGTACTTGGCCGCGTTGCTGAGCAGGTTGCGCAGCACCTGCTCGACGTAGGTCTCGTCGCCGCGTGCCGTGGGTGCCGAGATGGTGTGCGCCTCGAAGGTGACGCCCGGCCAGCGCGACTGCTCTGACTTGACGACTCGTTCCACCACTCGCTGGAGGAGCACTGGATCCTCGGCGCGCTCAACGGTGCCGCGTTCGGAACGCGACAGGACGAGCAGATCCTCGACCAGCCGGTACAGCCGGTCAGCCTCCTCCTCGAGATCGTCGAGCAGCTCCTGGCGCGTCTGCTCGTCGAGCGCCCGATCGCGCCGCGCGAGCAGCTTCGCGCCGCCGTAGATCGAGGTGATCGGGGTGCGCAGCTCGTGCGAGACGATGCTGTTGAACGCGTCGCGCAGCTCCGCCGCGCGACGCTCAGAGGCGACCAGACGTGCCAGCTCCTCGCGCGTCTGGGCCGAGTCCTCGAGCAGGCGGCGTCTCTCGGCCGACTCACTTCGAGCACGATCGCGCTCGCGACGGAGCCGGTAGGACATGTACGAGATTGCTACCCCGGCAGTAAGGAACGCGACCATGCGCAGGATGTAGCTGTCGGGGTTGAAGGCGACGAGCAGCGTCGGCGGCACGAAGATCACCGTGTCGAGCACGACGAGGAATGAAGTCGCCAGGACTCCGCCGAGGAAGCCGCGATTCCAGGCCACGAGCGCGACGGCGGGCACATAGACGATGAACCCGGCGCTCTCGCCAGTCCAGATGAAGATGAGGTACTTGATCGCGATCATGACCGTCACGACGGCCACGGCAGCGACGAACGTGATCAGCGCAGGTGGCAAGCGGTCCAGGAACGAGGACCGCGCGCGAGTCCCCGATGCGTCGAGCTCCCGCTGTGTCGTCGAGACCTCATCCATGCGCGGCGAAGCCTATCCGGCCGCGCGCGTCAATTTGGCGGAGTTTGGCTCTTTGACGGAGCTTGGGCTTCGTCCTCGACAGGGAACAGCTCGAGCAGGCCGCGCAACGGGATCGAGACCCAGTCGGGCCGATTGTTCAGCTCATAGCTCAGCTCGTACAGCACCTTCTGGAGCGCCGACAGCTCGAGCAGGTTGCGCACCTCGGCGGGCTCCGTCGGAACGTAGCTCACGCCCTGCGATGCCTCGAGGTACGAACGAAGGTAGGTAGCGGCGACGGATCGATACCAGAGCGCTGCCCACGGCTCGAGCCGATCGACGTCCTCGACACGAATCGTTCCGCCGACGCGCGGGTTGAGCAGCGTCCCGTACGCGGCGTAGTGGAAAGAGCGGAGCATGCCGGCGACGTCGCTCAACGCGGAGCGCTTATGGCGTCGCTCGGACAGGGGCCGGCCCGGCTCGCCCTCGAAGTCGATCAGCACGACCTCGCGACCGGTCCATAACACCTGGCCGGCATGGAAGTCGCCGTGGGTGCGGATGCGCACGGCCGACAGTCGGGCGGCAGTCAACTCGCGCACTCTGCTAAGGACGTCGTCGGATAGCTCGAGCGCCGCCTCGGCCTGCGGTCGTGTTTCCTCGGGCAGATCGTCGAGGCGCTTGCGGAGGGTGCCGAACGTTGCCGTCGCGTGATTACGCATCGTCTGGAACACCGAGCGCTGGTACAGCGCGGTGAACGGCTCGGGTGCAAATGCTGGCTGGTCGGAGCGCGCCGCGAGCGCGCGGTGCAGCTCAGCCGTTCGCAGGCCGAGCAGGCGGGCGACGTCGAGGTACGACCCGATCGCCTCGGCCGCCTCGTCGGGCAGCTCGGATTCGGAGGCGGCAATGACGTCGGCCATCGAGGTCGGTGTCGCCCCGGGCGGCGTGCTCTGCGTGGCGGCACGCTCGAAATAGGCGCTCACTGCATCGAGCGTCAGCTCCCACACGTCGCCCTCGTTGGGCACGAATGCCTGCAGGATGCCCAACGCGGCGGGCTCACTGCGCGCGGTGCGATATGCGAGCCAGCCACCGACTGCCGGACTGTGTGCGAAGCCACCGTCGGTCAGCTCCATGCCGATCTCGAGGTCGGGGTTGATGCCCGGCTCGAGGCGGCGGAAGAGCTTCAGGATCAGCCGGTCGCCGAAGGTCACCGACGTGTTGCTCTGTTCGGCGCGGCCGACACTGACCGCCAGGTCGCTGCCGCGCTGGCCGCGCAGCTTGCGGAAGGCCTTGGTCGGTGACGCGGTCAGCTCGCCGCGCTTGCCTGCGAAGCGGCGTCGGGCGCCGATCGCCTCCACCAGCGCGCCGCTGAAGGTGGGATGGAAGAGCGCGTCGTAGAGCAGCCACTGGGGCCCCTCCTCCCCTTCCGGCTCCACGTACGCGATGAGCGACTGCGGGGTGTGCTGCACGATCCGCTCGGCCTCTTCGCCGCGCGCCAGCGCGAGCGGCAGAAGGTACGTCTCGGGCTCGCCCTCGGTGTACTCCACGTCGAACAACACCAGCCGCGCCTGGCTGGCGTCGTCACCGTCGAACGGCACCTTGATCCGCTCGCGCACGCTGACTGACTTGATGCGCCGCGCCTTGGAGCGGAACCAGCGCCGGGCGCGCAGGTAGCCGGGCAGGATCTCGGTCAGCTGGCCGGTGGCACGACCGCCGACGAGCGTGTCGATGTCGGCCGGCGCCGAGATCGTCGGTGCGCGCTCGTCGGCGGCACGGACCTCGATGCCGCGACCGGTCGGGTCGGCTTCGAGCGAGAACCAGATGAACGCGTGCGGGCCGAGCGTCAAGAACATGGGCCGGTCGTCGACGCGTGGGAACTCGACGCGGCCGAACATCTCGACCGGCACCAGGTTGCGATACGCGGACAGGTCCAGGTCGGCGTGCTGGACGAAGCGCGACATGTTGGCCACAACGAGGATCCGCTCGTCCTCGTACTCGCGGATGAAGGCGACGATGCGCCGGTTTTCCGGGTGCAGGAAGGTAAGCGAGCCGCGTCCGAACGCGCGATAGCTCTTGCGCAGCGCGATGAGCCGCTTCATCCACCACAGCAGCGAGGTCGGGTTGTTCTGCTGCGTCTCGACGTTGAGCGCCTCGTAGTGGTACTCGGGATCGGTGATGACCGGCAGGAACAACCGCTGCCTGTTGGCCTGTGAGAAGCCGGAGTTCCGGTCGCCGCTCCACTGCATCGGCGTGCGGACTCCGTTGCGGTCGCCGAGCCAGACGTTGTCGCCCATGCCGATCTCGTCGCCGTAATAGATGACCGGCGTGCCGGGGAGTGCCATCAACAGCCCGTTGAGCAGCTCGATCCGCCGCCGGTTGTTGCCCATCAGCGGCGCCAGGCGGCGGCGGATGCCGAGGTTGATGCGCATCTGCGGGTCGTGCGCATAGACCCGGTACATGTAGTCGCGCTCCTCGTCGGTGACCATCTCGAGCGTCAGCTCGTCGTGGTTGCGCAGGAAGAGCGCCCACTGCGCCGAGTCGGGGATGGCCGGCGTCTGCTCGAGGATGTCGTAGAGCGGAAAGCGATCCTCCATGCGCACCGCCATGAACATGCGTGGCATGAGCGGGAAGTGGAAGCACATGTGGCACTCGTCGCCTTCGCCGAAGTAAGCGGCCGAGTCCTCGGGCCACTGGTTCGCCTCGGCCAGCAGCATCCGGTCGCCGTAGTGCTGGTCGATGTGCGCGCGCAGGTCCTTCAGATAGGCATGCGTCTCGGGCAGGTTCTCGCAGTTGGTGCCCTCGCGCTCGAACAGGTACGGCACCGCGTCAAGGCGCAGGCCGTCGACGCCCATCTCGAGCCAGAAATCGAGCACCTTCTTGATCGCTTCGCGGACGCGCGGGTTGTCGAAGTTCAGGTCCGGCTGGTGGAAGTAGAAGCGGTGCCAGTAATAGGCGTTCGCCTCTGGATCCCAGGTCCAGTTCGAGCGTTCGAAGTCCTTGAAGATGATGCGTGCTTCGCTGTACTTGTCGGGCGTATCGCTCCAGACGTAGAAGTCGCGGTAGACGCTGCCCGGCGGCGACTTACGCGCGCGCTGGAACCACGGGTGCTGGTCGGACGTGTGGTTGCAGACCAGCTCGGTGATCACGCGCAGACCGCGCGCATGCGCCTCGCGAATGAGCGCCTTGACGTCGCGCATCGTGCCGTACTCGGACTTGACGCTGACGTAGTCGGCGATGTCGTAGCCGTCGTCCTTGCCCGGCGACGGGTAGAACGGAAGCAGCCAGAGCGCGGTGATGCCCAGGTCGGCGAGGTAGTCAAGCTTCTGGGCGAGGCCCTTGAAGTCCCCCGAGCCGTCGCTGTCGCTGTCAAAGAACGCGCGAACGTGCGTCTCGTAGATGACCGCGTCCTTGTACCAGCGCGTCTCGGGGCCGATCACCACGCTGGCCGCCTTGATCGAGTCGGCTACGGACGGTTCGGCAGCGGTCATGGCTTGAGCCACAGCACGTACGCCGATCGAGCACGCGGGTCGAGCTCGACCGGGATGCGCGGGCCCTGCCACCGGATCCGCGTGTCGTCGAGCAGGTCGACAACCTGGAACGGCCGATCGACGGGCAGGCCCAGCCCGGCCAGGTCCAGCTCGAGCACGCCCGACTGGCCCGCCTTGAAGTCGAAGTTGACCACGGTCAGGATCACGTCCGCCCGATCTTCGCTGTTCTTGGTGTACGCGAGCAGGTTGCGGTTGCCGGTGGGGTGGAACCACAGCCGCTCGTTCGTCTGCAGCGCCGGGTGGCTCTTGCGCGCCCGATTTACGCGGGTGATCAGCTCGCGCAGCGAGTCGGGCCGCTCGAGGTCCCACGTCCGCTGCTGGTATTTCTCCGAGTCGAGGTACTCCTCACTGTCCGACTCGCGCGGAGTGCTCTCGCCGAGCTCGAAGGCCGGGCCGTAGATGCCGTAGTTGGCCGAAAGGGTGGCGGCAAGCACGAAGCGCGCCTCGAACGCGGCGCGGCCGCCCTTCTGCAGATCGGCGTGCAGGATGTCGGGCGTGTTCGGCCAGGCGTTGGGTCGGAAGAAGTCCTTGATGGGCGCCTTGGTCAGCTCCTCGAAGTACTCGCGCATCTCGGCGGCCGAGTTGCGCCACGTGAAGTACGTGTAGCTCTGGCTGAAGCCGAGCTTGGCCAGCCGGTACATCGGCTTGGGCCGCGTGAAGGCCTCGGCCAGGAAGATCGTTTCCGGGTGGTCGCGCTTGATGTCGTTGATCGCCCATTCCCAGAAGGCAAATGCCTTGGTATGCGGGTTGTCGACCCGAAAGATCGTCACGCCGCGCCCGATCCAGAAGCGGAACACGTCGGCCAGCGCATCCCACAGGCCACGCCAATCCCGGCTCTCGAAGTCGAACGGGTAGATGTCCTGGTATTTCTTGGGCGGGTTCTCGGCGTACTGGATGGTGCCGTCGGGACGCGCCCGGAACCATTCCGGGTGCTCGGCGACCCATGGATGGTCGGGCGACGCTTGAAAGGCGATGTCGAGCGCCACCTGGATTCCGCGCTGTCGCGCGGCGGCGACCAGTCGATCGAAGCCGGCGAGGTCGCCGAGCTCGGGATGAACCGCTGTGTGGCCGCCCACTGACGCGCCGATCGCCCAAGGCACGCCCGGGTCATACGCGGTCTCGGAGGGGCGATTGTTGGGGCCTTTCCTGAACTGGCGGCCGATCGGATGGATCGGCGGGAGGTACAGGACATCGAAGCCAAGCTCCTGGACATACGGCAGGCGGGCGATGACGTCGTCGAACGTTCCGTGGCGCTTGGGGTCGGGCGAGGCAGAGCGAGGGAAGAGCTCGTACCACGCCGAGAAGCCGGCCCGAACAGGGTCGACAGTGACTGTCAGCGGCCGGTCGAGCGTTGTCTCGTGCGCCCGATCCGGGTGGCGCTCGACGACCTCGAGCAGATGAGCGTTGAGACCCCTGGCCGCGGTCAAGTGTTGTGCGGCGGCCTTGAGGTGGTCTGCATCGTCGCCCTCGGCTCGCGCCGCCGCTTCCTCGACCATTGCCGCGCCGATCTGCAGGTCGACCGTCACGTCCTGGCCGGCTTCGACGCGCTTGGCGAGGTCGTGCTGCCACGTCCGGAAGCGATCCACCCAGGCAGCGATCGAATACTCGTACCGACCGACATGCTCGAGCGCGAACGACGCGCGCCAGCGATCGTTGCCGAGCGGCTCCATCTCGACTTCGTGCCACTCCCCGTCATCAGCGGCTGGGCCACACCAGCGCAGCACCACGCGAACCTCGTCGTGGCCGTCGGCGAAGGCATCGGCCTCGACAACCATCCTGTCGCCGACGATCCGCTTGACCGGGAAGCGACCGTCGTCGACGCGCGGCGTGACGTTCTCGATGACCGCTCGGCGACGGCCGTCCAGCTCGATTTGCGTCACTTCCGAACGGGCTTGGCGGGGGTCGGTGATTTCGTCGAGGTCAGCGGCGCGGCCTTGCCGGCAGTGCCGGCCGGTGGCCGAGTGACGGGTGGGGCCGGCCGAGTCGACGCCCACTTGGGCTTGTCGCCACTCAGCTTGGCCAGCTCTTTCTCCAGGTTGTCGACGCGATAGCCAGAAGCGGCGGCGGCCTTGGCCAGTGCGGCCGAGTTGGGGAGCCCCAGGAAATCGACCGCGTGCTCGAAGCGTTCCCGGCCGAACCACGTCACGCCGTCGTGCCGATTGACGCCGATCGCGCGCCGGAAACGGTCGTCGGACAGCAGCTCGGGCAGTTGCCGATTCGGTGACGCGAGTCGGATCAAGGTCAGATCCGCGTCGGGCAGCGCGCGCTCGGCGCGCCACTCGGCAATCCAGGCGCCCTTCGCGAGCTCGGGCCGATTGGCTGCGACCAGCTCCTCTACGGCCTCCACCGCCCCGATCACGACTCGCTTCGAGCCTCCATCGGCGGGTTTGGCCACATCACCGTCCTCGGGCGCGGCATTGGCCTTGGCCTCGGGCACCGCATCGGCCTTGGCCTCGGGCACGGCAACCCGCAACAGCAATGCCGCCTCGCGCACCGCCGCGACGCGATCGTCGCTGCGCAGCGCGTCGTGGAGCGGAGCGAGGTCGAGATCGCGCAATGCCTCGTCGATCGACGGCACTCCCCGCCCGCCGAGCTGCGCGGCCAATCGCCGCCATCGGCCGTCAGTGTCGCGAACGTCGCGCAGCTCGAGGTAGGCCTGTGTCTCGTACGCCTTCAGCTCGAGATACAGGCCCTGCTCGGTCAGATCGCGTTGTGAGCGCAGGAAGTCAAGTCCCGCGCGGCTGTCGCGCAGCACGACGAAATCATCGTCTCCGCCGCCGCTGATGCCGAGCCCGTCGGCAAGCGAGTGACCGGTCACGGCCGCGTTCCTGATCCAGCCGCTCGTCTCCGCGAATCGATTGTGGAAGATAACGAGCGATCGCTCGCCGTCGCGCCGATTGGAATAGGCGAAGACGTCCTCGTTCACGGCGCCATCGGAGGTGACGAAGTCGTACAGCGCAAAGTCGTCGACCTCGGCAAACAGTGCCCGTCGGTGCAGTAGCGGGAAGATCTCGCGCTCGTGGCGAGCCATGAGCTCCGCATCGGGCGTCTCGTCGACGTACGCGCGGCGGTACTCCATGCCGTAGCGCTCGGCGAAGCCCTCGATCTGGCCATGGCCGAACATCGGCAGCCCGGGCATCGTCGCCATGACGGTTGCCACGCCGAAGTACTTGTCTCCGGCACCGAACTGGTCGATCGCCGTCCGCTCGTCGGGGTTGTTCATGAAGTTGACGTAGCGCTTCAGGATCTGCGGGTCGAACTCGAGCGTGTTCTTGATGACCAGCCGGTACTCGGCGTTCTTCTCGTCGCGCATCATGTTCATGAACGCGCTGTTGTAGACGCGGTGCATTCCGAGAGTGCGAACGAAGTAGCCCTCCATCAGCCAGAACGCCTCGGCCAGCAGCAGCGTGTCGGGCGCTTCCGCAGCTACCCGGTCGACGACCTCGCGCCAGAACTCCACCGGCATTGCCGCGTCGAAGTCCTCCTTCTTCATCGCGTACTCGGCACGCGACGGGATCGCCCCGCCACTCCCCGGCTCGGGATACCAGAGCCGGGCGATGTGCTTCTTGGCCAGCGTCATCGCCGCGTCGAAGCGGATGATCGGAAACTGCCGCGCGACGTGGAGGATGGTCTGGATGACAGCCTCGCGTACCTCCGCCTTGAGATAGTCAAGCTGCGCGGTGTCGTTCCAGGGCATCGATGTGCCGTCGTTGCCGTGGTAGACGTTGCGTTCCTGGCCGCTCCAGCGGTCGGCGCGCCTGAACGTCACCGCCGCGTCGCTGTTGTCGTAGTAGTGGTCCTCGATGTAGATCCCGACGCGTTCGTCGGACGACAGGTTTGGACCGTTGTACGAGTAGACCGGATAGGGCGGATCGGAGCGCTGCATGAACCAGTCGGGATGCTCGACGACCCAGCGTGAGTCGATACCCATGTGGTTCGGCACCATGTCGCTGGCGAGGCGGATGCCGCGGGCCGCGGCTCGATCGCGCAGGTTGCTGTACGCCTCATCACCGCCCAGGTCGTCGGCAATCCGGTAGTCCATCAGCGAGTAGGCCGACGCGACGGCCTCCGGGTTGCCACGCAGCTGCTTGATGCGCTGCGACGCCCGGCTGCGCTCCCACAGCCCGATCAGCCACAGGCCGGTGAATCCGCTCGCGGCGAGCCGGTCGAGCTCCTCGTCCGGGATCTGGTCGAGGCGCCAGATCGGGCGGCCGTAGGCGCGCGACAGCTGGTCGAGCCAGACGTAGGTGCTCTTGGCGAGCAGCACCACGCGCGGCATCCAGTCGAGATCCTGACTGAAGCGCTCGACCTCGGTCTCTGCGCCGGCGCCGCTGGCGAAGCCGTGCAGCGCGGCTGTGTCAGCAGCGTCCTCTGCGTCCTCGGCTCCACCCTGGGTGGCGTTGAAACGCATCCAGACCGCGCGATCCTCCTCCGACAGGACGTCGAGCGATATGACCAGCCGATCACCGAACTTCTCGGCCACAAAACCCCAGCGATCGCTCATCCAGCGCAGCTGCTCGGAGAGCGAGTCGGGTGCCTCCTGGGCCGGCCGGCGCAGGAGCGTGACGAGGTCCTCGTCGTCCGGGCCGAAGCCGGGTTGTGTCCTGAACCACGCCTGGAGACCTTCGATCGCGGCCGGGTAATCGCTGCCGGCGGAGAGCGGGTCGTCGTCGAACAGCTCGCCGTACGGCGCGAACGCGGCGTTGCCGTTGGCCAGCCAGACCATGAGCAGCTCCTCGAGCGCGATCTCGCGATTGGGCACGCCGCCGGTCACGCCGGCCAGGTAGTCGCGTGACGGCATGTCGCCCCGATATGCGGCGAGTGCCGGGAAGTGATCGGCGAAGGCGGCCAGCGTCGCGTCCAGCTTGCCGTCGCCGAGCTGCGCGTCGAGATGGTCGAGCGCGCCCGACATGGCCGCCGGGTTGCGTTCGCGGCGATACAGCTCGACGACGAAGTGGAGGATCTCGTCGACGAGGCCCATGGCGTTGATGTCGCCCGCGCGCACGGCCGAGCCAGGATCGGCGGCAAGGTCGCGCTGGGCATTCATCTGCTGCGCGAAGCGGCGCGCCGCGGCGTAATCGGCGAAAACCACGTTGCCGGTCAGGGCGAAGAGAGCGTCCTCGAACTCGTAGCGGTCACGCGCGGCGCGCGATACGTGGAACTCGAAGGTCATGCGGCTGAGATTGTCATGTGCCGGCCAATCCTGACCGACGCCGACCGATCCCGCCACCCCACCAACGGGTTCAGCCGTCAAGTGCCCGTTTCATTCGGGCGGCGCGCTTCAGGATTTCAGATGGTACGTTCGCCACGATGCATGCCGACCCAGGCCTGCGCGTCACAGGTTGGTAGTTGCACCGCCCTCGCTCAACTCGATTCAGCGCCCGAAGCCGCCGAGTGGCGATCATCGGCACACTGTTCGTGCTCATCGCCGGGTTGCCCGGGCCGGTCGCTGCCGCGTTGCCGCTCACGGAGGTCGCTGCCGCCCACGACTTCAGCGAGCCGCTGTATCTGACCAATGCCGGTGACGATCGACTGTTCGTGATCGAGAGGGGCGGCACGATCAAGATCATCCATCCCGACCAGTCGGTGACAACGTTCCTGACGATCGACGTTTCGACCATCAGCAACCGGGGGATGCTCGGCCTGGCGTTCCATCCCGGCTACGCATCAAATGGGCTGTTCTACGTTGACTACGTCCGAGACGGTGGCGACATCGTCATTGCCGAGTTCAGGGTTTCGGAAAACCCGGATGTTGCTGACGAGAACAGCGAACGAATAGTGCTCACGGTCGACCACGCCGACTACGCTGGACACTTCGGGGGCTGGCTGGGATTCAACGGTGGCCACCTGTTCATCTCGGTCGGCGATGGCGGCGAATTTCCGGCCACCGCCCAGGATCGCTCGAGCATGCTGGGCAAGATCCTGCGCATCCAACCAGCCGATCCGGACGGCGATGGCCCGCAGCGGTACGGCGTCCCGAGCTCGAATCCGTTCGTCAACGCGACGGGCCTCGACGAGATCTGGGCATTCGGGCTAAGAAATCCGTGGCGCTGCTCGCACGACGGAGCGACCAACAAGCTGTGGTGCGGCGATGTCGGCCAGGAAAGGTTCGAGGAGGTCGACCGCAAGGGCGACGCCCTCGGCAGCAACTTTGGTTGGCCGCTCCTGGAGGGAAAACACTGGTACCCGGAGGGAAAGCCGTGCCGCACCAAGTGCAGGACGCTGCCGCTCATCGAGTACAAGCACTCGGCGAAGGGCGAACAGAACTGCTCGGTGACCGGCGGCTACGTCGCACGCCGACCGGGTGCGGCGCTGTTCGGTCGATACATCTATGGCGATCTGTGCTCGGGCCGGGTGTGGTCCGTTCCAGCCAATTTCCAGCGTGGAGGTGCGGTAGGTCCGGTGCTCGCGAATACCAGCCACACGATCAGCTCGTTCGGTGAGGATGCCAATGGGCGCCTGTATCTCATCGCGTACGGCGGAGGGATCTACCGACTGAACGGCAGCTGACTGGTGCCGCGATGCGACGGCTGCGTTCGTCGACGGTGCCGGGGCGAGTCAGGGCCGCTCCGTGCGTGATAACTTGCCGCTGAGATGTCCACCGGCACGCCTCAGCGTGGCAAAGGGGGTTAGATGCACCGACTGTTTCTCGATCGATTGAGCGCCACCGTCCGCCGCGCCGCAGTAGTTGGAGCGGTGCTTGCCCTCGTTGCGGCGCTGCCCGGCCCTGTGGCCGGGGCACTTCCGCTGACTGAGATAGCGGCCAGCCACAGCTTCGACGAGCCGCTCTATCTGACCAACGCCGGTGACGCGCGCCTGTTTGTCGTCGAGAAGGACGGCGTGATCAAGATCATCCACCCGAATGAGTCGGTGACTACCTTCCTCGACATCTCGACCCAGGTATCGACCAACAGCGAGCGCGGTCTGCTCGGCCTCGCCTTCCACCCGAACTATTCGTCAAACGGGCTCTTCTACGTCAACTACACCGACCTAGGCGGCGACATCCATGTCGCCGAGTTCGAGGTCTCCGGCGATCCGGACGTGGCCGACGAGAACAGCGAGCGAAACGTTCTGACGATTGAGCACTCCTCGGCGGGCAATCACAACGGCGGCTGGATCGACTGGTACAACGGCTACCTCTACATCTCGGTCGGCGATGGCGCCAGCAATCCGAATAACGCCCAGGACCTGTCGAGCATGCTTGGCAAGATCCTGCGTATCGACCCCGACGATCCGGACGGTCCAGGTGGCGCCGACTACACCATTCCTTCGACCAATCCGTATGTCGGTAAGACCGGCCTGGATGAGATCTGGGCGCGCGGCTTCCGCAATCCGTGGCGCTGCTCGCACGACACGGCCACGGGCAACCTCTTCTGTGCCGACGTCGGCCAGAACAAGTACGAAGAGGTCAACCGCAAGGGCTCAGGCAAAGGACTCAACTTCGGCTGGCCGCTGATCGAAGGAATGCACAAGTACCCGTCAGGGACGCTGTGCAACACCAGCTGCAAGACCCTTCCCATCCTCGAGTACAAGCACAACGTCTCGGGCAGCGACGACAACTGCTCGGTCACGGGCGGGTACGTCTCACGTCGCGCGGGCGCGGCGCTGTTCGGCGAGTACGTCTACGGCGACCTGTGCTCCGGTCGTGTCTGGTCGGTGCCGTCGAACATGCCAAGAGGCGGCTCGGTTGGGCCGGCACTCGCCAACACCAACCACACGATCAGCTCGTTCGGCGTGGGCAGTGACGGCCGGCTGTACCTGGTCGCCATCGGCGGCTCGATCCACCGACTCAACGACAGCTAGCCAGATGCTTCCGAGGAGCCAGGGAGCCCGGCGGCTCTCAAGGGCGGCTTCTAGTGGAAGTGCTGCCAGAGGTACTGACGTAGCGTCAGGCCGGTGCCGTGCATGTCGGCCGCCATCTCGCGCCCGACGTAGCGCCAGTGCCACGGCTCGTAGCGATAGCAGGTGAGCGACTTCTTGCCCTTGGGGTAGCTGAGCACGAAGCCGTAGCGCCAGCCGTTCTGCTTCATCCAGCGGCCGGCCGGTGTCTGCGCCCAATCTCCGTTGGCCCATGGCTTGGCGCCGCTGCCGGCACTGCCGAAGTCGATCGTCGTCCCGAGCTGGTGCTCAGAGTGTCCCGCCCGCGCGACCTGCGAACGGGCCCGGTCGACGCCGTACCTGTCGACCTCGCGCCGGTACAGCGCCGCCTGCTGGCTGTAGCTGCGAAAAGCCGAAACGACGCGCAACGGGTTGCCCGCGTCACGAGCCGCGTCGGCCAGCGCGGCCAGATCGTCGATCATCCCGCGCCGCACGCTGCCACTGCCGGAGATGTTTGCCTGCCCAACCGACACCAGGTTGGCCGGCTTGTACGAGCTCGGAATCATGAAGATGGTGTCGAGCAGGGTCATCCGCCACTGGTTGTAGGCCGTGTGCTCGGTCATCACGTCGTCGAAGCGGCACTCGGGCAGCGCGGCGGCGTAGACGGCAGCCGGGTGCGCCGCGGCGCCAACCACGAGCATGAGCATGCTGAGCGCGGCGAGCAGCGCGGTTGCAGGGCGGAATCGTCGGGCGTCCACGACGGCAGTCATCACGGCAGAGTCTCCCCCATCAAGCAGTCGTCCGCTGAACACTCTCACCCGAGAGGCACGCCCGAGTCAAGTTGAGTCGCCGCCATACGACGTTTGGAATGGCGCATTAATCCAATCGACGGGGTCGGCGCGTACCCTTCAACGATGCTGGGTCCGCGCTGGATGTGGGGGTTGGCGGGCGTGGCTGCCGCTGCTGTAGCCATCGGTGCCGCGGAGCTGAGCGCTGCCCTGCTCGGTGGCAGCTCGATCATCGTGGCTGTCGGCAACCTGGTCATTTCGCTCCAACCACCGGGCGCCAAGGACTTGATGGTCGCCCTGTTCGGGACCAACGACAAGCTCGCGCTCGAGATCATGGTTCTCATCGGCGGTCTGCTGTTGGGCGGCGTACTTGGCCTGATGGCACGCTCTGACATGCGCTCGGCGATGGCCGGATTCGCGGTCTTCGGAGTCGTCGGCATCTTCCTCGTGCTGCAGGACCCGCTGGCCAACCTGCTGCCGTCTGTGGCCAGTGCCGTGATCGCGGTCGTGGCCGGCGTCGCGACCCTTGCCTGGCTGGGCCGAATGATCGACAGGCTGTTTCGACCGCGGCCAGGCGACGCCGGCCTTGAACCGATCACGACAGATGCCGCGCCTTCGCCCCCGGGACAGCCGTTCGCCCGCCGGAGCTTCCTTGCCCTGGGGGGCATGCTCGTCGCGGCCGGCGGCGTGTTCGCCTTCTTCGGCCGCTACCTGAGCACTCAGCTGCCGTCCGACGTCGGACCGGCACCCTCGATTCCGCCGCCCAGCGAGACCCTGCCGCCAATTGCCAACGGTTCCGACTTCGGGATCGAAGGCTTGAGCCCGATCGTCGTGCCCAACGACGACTTCTACCGCATCGATACTGCGCTCTCGGTGCCGCGCATCGACTCCGCGACCTGGACTTTGCGCATCCACGGGATGGTCAATCAGGAGGTCGAGCTGACCTACGCCGACCTGCTGGCGATGCCGATGGTCGAGCGCTACATAACCATCTCGTGCGTTTCGAACGAAGTTGGCGGCTACCTCGTCGGCAACGCCAAGTGGGGCGGTGTGTCGCTCATGTCCGTGCTGGACATGGCCGGCGTCCAGCCCGGTGCCTCACAGATCGTCGGTCGCTCGTTCTCGTGGACGTGCGGCTTTCCGACGGCGCACCTTCACGGCGCCGGCCGCGAAGCACTCGTCGCGGTATCGATGAACGGCGAGCCACTCCCCGCCGCACATGGCTTTCCCGCTCGACTGATCGTGCCCGGCCTGTACGGGTACGTGTCCGCCACCAAGTGGCTGACCGATATCGAGCTGACGACGCTCGACGCGTTCGACGCCTACTGGGTGCCGCTCGGCTGGGCCAAGGAGGCGCCGATCCTGACCCAGTCGCGCATCGACGTGCCGCGTCACGGAACCTCGCTCACCGCCGGTCCGGTTACGGTCGCCGGCGTCGCGTGGGCGCCGACCCGTGGCATCAGCCGCGTCGAAACGCAGCTCGACGAGGGCGTCTGGCAACCAGCCGAGCTCTCCGTGCCGCTTTCGGAATACACATGGGTCCAGTGGCGGGCCACTGTGGACGTGCCCGTCGGCGAGCACACCCTCCGAGTGCGGGCAACCGATGGGACCGGCGAGACCCAGACTGCCGAACGCACCGCGCCCGCCCCCGACGGCGCCCGCGGCCATCACCAGGTACGCGTCGCCGCCTCCTAGCCCTCGCTGAGCGGCTCCCAAGCGCCGCTTTCGAGGCTGAGTGCTCAGATATTCGCGAGCGGACTCTTAGTGAGGTCTATAGCGCGCTGCATCGCGCCAAGAGGCATGCGACGTCGGGTCCCACGCTTATCAGGTGCAGCAAGCGACCGGTGGATGCGATGTGAGCCCTCGCCTGACACCTCACAGTCCCCGGGCGCATTTCTGACGACGCTTGCTCGGTAGCCGCTCCCAGGCGGCCCCAACTTTGCGACCCATTTGCCTAGGGACTCATATCCGCAGATGCCGGGCATGATTGCCTTCATTAGTGCCCAAGCGCGGTCGGTCTCACGCTCAGATTGCAGCCGAGCCGCCCATTTCACGTCCGGCGCGGCGCAGACCTGCGGATACCAGTCCG
>DASQLS010000079.1:0-2884 GCA_035629915.1 Candidatus Limnocylindrales bacterium
GGCCACGCGCGCGGCGCTCTCGTCGCGAATTAGCTCCGATCGCTCGTAGGCGAGCGAGGTGCGCGGCTCGAGCGTCACGACCTGCGCGGCATCGCCCAGCCATGCCTGCAGCTCCTCGGCGACGCGATCGGCGATCTCCGCGTCGCGCGCGACCCAGACAAGACGTTCGCCGCCGGCGTGTGCGAGGGCCGCAGCGAGATAGGACTTCGCGCCGTGCGGCATCTGAGCGTACGTGACGTGGCGCAGGTTCTGGCCGACGCGACCCTCGCGCACCGTCCGGAAACGATCGACGAGCGCGGCGACCTCGCCCGCGCCGGCGAGCAGACGCGTGAGTGCCGAAAGATCGGGCAGCCGACCGCGGCCATGGACCCCACTCGCCGCGGCAGTGGCCGCGTTCTCGGCGCGCTGCGCGACCGCCTGTTCGGCAATCCGCCGATCACGAGTGCTGCGACCGCGGATGCGGATGGACGAGTCGGTCACTTATGCGTCCTCACGCATCGAGTGCGGCAGCAAACGTCGCCACCCGGTTGAGCGGCGAACGATCGTAGGCTCGGCTGGATCGGATGCATCGTCTGCCGCTTCGACGGCGATGGGCACTTCGACATCGGCCGTCCAGCCGTTCCACTGGTTGGCGGCTCGCTCAGGACCGAAGCGTGCCCAGTCCTCGACGGCATCTGCCGCCGCCTCAAGCACCTTGGCAAGAACCTCGCGCTCCTCGGTCGCAAAGCGGCTCAGGACGTGGTCCTTCGCGCCGCGGTTGGGCTGTCCGATGCCGACACGGAGTCGGGCAAACTTCTGCGAGCCCAACTCACCGATGATCGATCGCAGGCCGTTGTGTGTGCCGGCACTCCCCTCGGCGCGCATGCGGATCCGCCCCAGCGGCAGGTCGAAGTCATCGACGACGACCAGCAGGTCGCCGAGCGGCGCGCGCTGTCGGGCAAGCACCTTGCGCACCGCAACGCCTGAAAGGTTCATGTAGGTGGTCGGCTTGACGAGCATCAGATCGAGGCCGTTGAAGCGACCATTGACCGTGGCCGCCGCGTCTCGCGATCGGGCATGGCCGGTCCAGCCGGCGCGCTCGGCCAGCCGGTCGAGCACCATCCAGCCAACGTTGTGGCGCGTCTCTTCGTATTGCTTGCCGGGGTTTCCAAGCCCCACGACGATCTTCATCACGCCTTCCGGACACGCGAACAGGCCGGTCGACAGGGCGACCGGCATCTGCTCAAATCCTACTCGCCATGCATTTTCTGCGGCAGGCGATCGCAATCGGAGCCCTGGTTTCTGCCTGCACCGCGAATGTCGCGCCGAGCACGACAACGCCGCCAGTGGATTGGGGACCGTTGGCCGTCCAAGCGAGCGGCAACGGTGAGAAAGCTCGCACCCAGGGGACGCTCCGTATCGACGGGGATTGTGTCCTCCTCGAACGCGGCGGCGAACGGACGCTGCTGGTCTGGCCAGCCAGCCAGGTGAGCTGGGATCCGGGGCGCGAGACGGTCATGTTCGTCGACCGACACGGGCGTCTGCGTCAGCTCACCAACGGCATGCCCGTTGGGTTTGGTGGCGGCGGCGCGAGCGAAGCGGAGGGTGGGCCGCTCGAAGACCGGTTTGCGAGTGTCGACTGGGTGAAACGGCCAGATCCAGAGTGCGTAGCACCCAGCGTTTGGTTTGTCGGCACTTGGAGCAACCCAACCTGATGGAGGTAGTCGGATGACCGCTCCTTCCACGCCGGCTCCCACGCCGGCCCCCAAGACCTATCCCCGTCGCACGCGCGTGCCGGACTGGATGACCGACGTCGTCCTCGCCACGACCGCGTTCTTCTCGATCTGGGCGATCGCCCTGTTCGTCCTCGCGCTCTTCGGGATCGCCCGTCCGCAGGTGTGGCCGCTCGACCAGAAAGCGGCGATCAAGGCGGTCGGCTCAACGGTGATCGTGATCCTGACGATCGGTCAGGTCTACACGATGGAGTCGGTCCTCGGCCACCTACCGCGTGGTCGATGGAAGATCAGCCAGATGATGCGCTTTCATCGCATCAACGGCCGGATCACGATTGCCCTCGCGGTTGTGATCGCATTCTTCTGCATCGTCGACGTCGGAGCGCCAAGCTCTCCGCTGCGTGTACTCCTTCACGTGGTCTTCGGCTCCCTCGCGCTGGCGACGCTGGCCATCAAGTTCACGCTGATCAGGTTCAAGCCCAAGGTTGCCTACGACGCCGCTCCCTGGCTGGGTCGAGTCGCAGCCTTTTCCTTCGTCGTCATCTTCGTCACCAGCGGCTTCGCCTACTTCACCGGCAACCTCTAGCGGCCGATGTCGTGCGTCAGCGGCGCGCCCCGCGAACCGAGCCGGTCATCGTCAGCTGTCCCAATGGCGGGTGCACGACGCACTGCATCTCGCGATCGCCGATCAACCAGCCTGTGCTGAGCGGAAAGACGTAGGTCATCTCGAACCTCGACTCGTTGAACGTCACGCCGACGTATTGGCCGAAGCGTGCCGAGCATTCCGACTCGGAGTACGCAGTCAGATCGGCCTCGCTCGGGTAAGTGCCGCCCGAGTCGGGACCGGCATACGCGAAGCTGGCGATCAGCTCGCTCTCGTGCGGCTCGTCGCAGTCGACTAGTGCCACGCTGTTGACGATCGTGGTCTCACCGCTGTCCGCCGCGCGACCACCGTTGAAGCACTGCCCAACGGCTATGTCGTTGAGCGACGACCCCTCCATGAAAGTGCCCAGGCTCGAACCGAGCATGCCCACCACACCGATGATGAGCACGCTGACGACGATGGCGATGACGATCCCGACGACCACCGGGGTGCGACTGCTCGGCCTGGGAGGTGCCTGCCAGCCGCCATATCCGTACTGTCCGCCCGGCTGATTCCATCCTTGCGGCGG
>DASQLS010000080.1:0-3130 GCA_035629915.1 Candidatus Limnocylindrales bacterium
AGATCGTCTCTCCCCACGGCGACGACCATCTCGATTCCGGGGTCGTCAGCCCCTGAGGCTCTGCCAGCCGGCGATGATCAGCGCGGTCCGCACCAGGGCGAACATCGGCGGAATGGGCAGCGCGAAGCCCCACCAGTAGACAGCCCCGAAGGGGAGCACAGCCAGGGCCACGACCGCGCCGCTCTGGTGACCTCCCCACAGCAACCACCCGGCGACACCTTCGATGACGCACACCAGGAGGAACCCGGCGAGCAGTGGCACCGTCGAGCTGATGCCGTGGGCCTCGAACGGACCGCGCCCGTACGCCGGGAAGCCCATCACCATCGGGATGTCCCTGCCGGCAGCGACGCGAAGCATGGCCGGAACGGTGAACACTCCGAAACCGATGGCGTTGACCCAGCAGAGGACGGCCGCAGCTCGGATCATGAAGCCCTCCCGGTGCTCAGCTGATGCGGGTGGCCAGTGTGTCGCAGATGGCGTTCAGCGCCGCGCGGGCCGACGTGTCGGGCAGCTTGTCGAGCAGCGCGCGGGCAGCGTCGGCCTCGGCCTGCACGAAGGCTCGTGCCTCCTCCATGGCCGGGTGGGCGCGCAACGCATCGAGCGTCCGGGCCACGTCGGCGTCGTCCGTGATCGGACCGGACAGGAGACGCACGAGCTCGGCATCGGCCGGGTCCGTGGAGCGGCGGGCCAGGAGTACTGGCAGCGTGGGCACTCCCTCGCGGAGGTCCGTGCCCGGCGTCTTGCCGGAGTCGCCGGACTCGCTGGCGATGTCGAGGATGTCGTCGCTCAGCTGGAACGCGACGCCGATGCGCTCGCCGAACTCCGTGAGCGCGGCGACGATCTCCTCGGACGCGCGCGACATGGTGGCGCCGAAGTGGGCCGAGGTGGCGATCAGCGAGCCGGTCTTGTCGGCCACGACGCTGAGGTAGTGGGCCAGCGGGTCATCGTCGTCGCGTGGGCCGATGGTCTCGCGGATCTGGCCCTTGACCAGGCGCGCGAACGTGCGCGCCTGCACGCCGACCGCGTCGGGGCCGAGCGTCGAGACGACCTCAGACGCGTGCGCGAACAGGTAGTCGCCGACCAGGATCGCCAGCGAGTTGTCCCAGCGGTGGTTGGCGCTCTCCGCACCGCGTCGCATGGACGCCTCGTCCATGACGTCGTCGTGGTAGAGCGTGGCGAGATGCGTGAGCTCGACCGCGGTGCCGGCCGGGACGACGTCGGGGTGAGCGGGGTCGCCGAACTCGGCGCACACCATCACCAGCATCGGCCGGAAGCGCTTGCCGCCGGCATTGAGCAGGTGCGCGGCGGCTTCGGTGATGAACTGCTCGTCGCTGTCGACCACGCGGGCGAGGTGCTCCTCGACGAGCTGGACGCCGCGGCTGACGCGCGCCTCGAGGGCGTCGTCGGCGAACGCCACTCCCAGACTCGTCACACGCCCTCCTTCGAACAACCCAGTCTTTTCGGACCCGGTCAGCGCACGAATGCACCAGCGTGTTGCGCCAGGTCGAGCACCGGTCCCGGCACGACGCCGAGAACGACCGTGGCCAGGGCGGCCGCAGCGATGACCACGGTAGTCAAGGCGCTGGGAACAGCCACCGTCGGCCCGTCGCCGATCGGCTCGGTGAAGAACATCAGCACGATGACGCGAACGTAGAAGTACGCCGCGACAGCGCTGACGATCACGCCGGCCACGACGAGCGCCGCGTAGCCACCGGACCATGCGGCGCCGAAGATGCTCCACTTCCCGATGAAGCCTGCGGTGAGCGGTATGCCGGCGAACGACAGCATGAACAGCGCGAACGCACCGGCCAGCAGCGGCGACTCCTTGCCCAGCCCGGCGCAGCGCGAGAGGTGGGTGGCTTCGCCGCCCGCATCGCGGATGAGCGTGACGATCGCGAAGGCGCCGATGGACGCGATGCCGTACACGACGAGGTAGAACAGCACGCTCGAGACCGAGGTGATGCCGGTGGCGCTCACGTAGGCGCCGACGAAGCCGACGAGCAGGAAGCCGGCGTGGGCGACCGACGAGTACGCGAGCATGCGCTTGACGTCGGTCTGGGCGATGGCGACCAACGACCCGAGCAGCATGGTGATCAGGGCGATGGCCCAGATGATGGGCCGCCAGTCCCATGACGCCCCACCGAACGCCACGAAGAAGACGCGCATGAGAGCAATGAACGCTGCCGCCTTGGTGCCGGCGGCCATGAACGCAGTGACCGAGGTCGGCGCGCCCTGGTAGACGTCCGGGGTCCAGGCATGGAACGGCACGGCGCTGATCTTGAACAGCAGGCCGACCGCCATCAGCGCGATCGCCGCGAGCAGCAGGTTCTCACTGCCGGTGCGGGCCGTGACGGCGGCGTCGATCTCGGCGAGCTCGAACGTGCCGGCGTAGCCGTAGGTCAGGGCGATGCCGTAGACGAAGAACGCCGACGAGAACGCACCGAGCAGGAAGTACTTGAGGGCCGCTTCCTGGCTGAGCAGACGGCGCCGGCGGGCCAGACCACACATCAGGTACAACGGCAAGGACAGCACCTCGAGCGCGACGAACATCGTCAACAGATCGTTGGACGTGGCGAACACCATCATCCCGAGCAGGGCGAACGTCGCGAGCGGGAACACCTCGGTGTGCTCGATGTTGGCCGCTTGCGCCTCGGCCTCCCCGGCCGATCCCGGTGCGTCGGCGGCGCGTCCCGTGAACGCGCTGAGCCCTCCTTCGAGGCGACGCTCGGCGAACAGCAGGAAGCTCATCAGCCCGAACACGAGCAGCAGGCCCCAGATGAAGACGCCCGGTCCGTCGACCGAGAGCGCTCCCTCGGTGGAGATCTGGCCGCGCGCGGTCTGCGCGCCGTCGAGCTTGTCGAGGGACTGGTAGACGACGACCGTGTCGACCAGGGCGACGAGAATTCCGACGACGGCGACGAGCGCCTGGATCTCGAAGCGGCGGCGACGCGGCACCACAGCCTCGACCACGGTGCCGATCACGGCGACCGCCGTGATGATGAGGATCGGGGCGATCAGCGCGTACTCGACCGTGGGTCCGTCGATGGGTGGCAGGTCCTGGAGGAACATCAGTGGCCACCCTCCTGGGCGAGGTCGGCGGGTGCTTTCGGCGCCGGGTCGCCGTCACCGA
>DASQLS010000081.1:0-12738 GCA_035629915.1 Candidatus Limnocylindrales bacterium
CGCTGGTGGCGATGGGCGTCGCTGCGCTGTCGAACCGCGCCATGACGAGGCGCGGTCGCCTGATCAAGGCGCGCTGATGCAGCTCCCGCTGGCGACAGGGGTCTCGCTGCGCAGCGTGCCGCGGATCGAGTTCGCAACGGCAACGGGCGACAGCGCGTAGCCAATCGACGGATCGGCGCGCGACTCGGAGAACGTGACGCCACCGACCGTTCCGTCGGCCAGCAGGACCGGTCCGCCGCTGTCGCCCGGCGCGACGTCGGCGCGCAGCTCGACCACGTCGCGCGCGACGACCGCCTGGCCATAGATATCGCGTCCAAATGCGGGAATCGTCCGGCTGACCACGGCCGGGATCACCCGCTGCCGGCCGCCGCCGGTGAAGCCGATTGCCGCGGCGTCTGCTCCTCGTGCCGGCGGCGCGTCGGCCAGTGCGAGAGGTGCCAGGGCGAGTCCAGGCACCGCGACGACGGCGATGTCGAGCTGAGTATCGAGGTGGACGAGCACTGCCGGCAGGCGATCGAGCGAGCCCTCGAACGAGATCCACAGCTGCTCCGAGCCGGTAACGACGTGGGCGTTCGTGATCAGGTGATCGGCGGTGATGGCGAAGCCGCTGCCGGTCATGAAGCGGCCGCAGGCCAGTGACTCGACGCGCACGGTGCTGCGCCGCGCCGCCGCCGCGATCCGCTCAGCCTGGGCCGCATCCGGACCACCGGGAGGTGCGTCGATCGGCGGCGGCGCGCCGACGAACACGTCCGGCAAGCCGGCTGCCTCGAGCACGCGGCCCAACTCGGCGGCGAGCACGACCGGCGACGGTAGGCGCGTGTCAAGCGCACGCAGCACGACCGACTGGCGTGCCTCGGCGGCAAGCGCCGGCACCGGGAACAGGGCGAGCAGGCCGCCCATCAGCCAGACGATGAAGATGCCGCGCGCGAGGCCGAAGAAGGCGCCGGCGCCGTTATCGACGCCGCCGAGGACGCCGCGGCCCATGCGCCTCCTGACCGTGCCACCGAGCGCGCTGCCGATGCCCTGGGCCAGGAACACGACCGCGGCGACGATGCCCAGCACGAGCAGCGTGCGCAGCAGCGTGTCCATCTCCGCGAACGCGTCGGCCAGCGTCGGCGCCAGCACGATAACCAGGACGACGCCGACAACAAAGCCGGCCAGAGCAAGTGCCTGGACGACGAAGCCCGAGCGCCAGCCGAAGACGATCGCGACAGCGACGAGCAGCACCGCGATGAGATCGACCAGGTTGATCTCGTTCAGGTTCAAGACGCGAACCAGCTCGCGACGTGGTCGACGTCGATCCGAATGACCGGCCGCTGCTCGAGCGCGTGGGTCGCGTACTGCGGATATCGCTCGCGCAGCAGGCGAACCGCGTCGGAATGCCCGCCCGCGGCTGCGTCGGTCGCCTCGATCAAAGTCGCCGTGCCGTCCATGCGCAGCCAGGCGAGCGCGGACCAGGTCTCGTCCCAGCGATCGACAAGCAGGGTCACGCGCGGCCGTTCGCGGATGTCGCGCACCCGTGCTAGATCGCGCGGATCCGAGACCGACTTGGGCTTCTCGTCGAGCGCAGAGTAAATACGCAACCCGTCATCGAGCACGGGCGCGTAGGCGATGGGCACGAGGCGCGCTGTGCCGCGTTCGTTGATCGTGGCCAGGACGGCGCGGCGCTCGGCGAACAACAGGTCGCGCTCCGCCGGCGTCAGCTCGACCGTCATTCGACGCCCCATTCGGGACCGTAGCGGACCTGGCCGCGGAAAAGGGGGTCATAAGCGGTCAGCGGCAGCGCGAAGTAGTGGTCGATCGACATCCCGTCAGGTGGCTCGACGCCAACATCGGCGGCAGGCAGGAAGCCGAAGCGCGGGTAGTAGTCGGCGTGGCCCAGGACGACCACCAGCCGCTCGCGGCGCTCCTCCGCAACGGCCAACCCGGCATGGATGAGCTGGCCGCCGACGCCACGTCGCTGATGATCGGGATGGACGGCCATCGGACCGAGTGCGAGAACCTCGCTCGTGGTGTCGTCGCGTACGAGGTCGACGTGGCTGAAAAGTATGTGGCCAACGATCGCGCCGCCGTCATCCACCACGAGCGACAGCCCGTTGATGGCCCTTGGCGACGACACGATTCGTTCCACGATCAGGGCCTCGTCCGGTCTGCCGAAGGCAGCCGACTCGACCGCGAAGACAGCCTCGCGGTCGGCAGGCTCGGCGCGCCGCACGATCAGGACGTCGCTACTCCTCGGCGATCACGATGCTGTTGATGGTCACCGGCTCGACCGGTCGATCCTGCGATCCGACCTTCGCCGTAGCGATGGTGTCGAGCACGTCCTCGCCGCCGGTCAGCCGGCCGAAGATCGTGTAGTTCGGTGGCAGTGGATAGTCGGCGTGCATCACGAAGAACTGGCTGCCATTGGTGTTCGGCCCGGCATTGGCCATGGCCAGGATTCCGCGCTTGTAGTCGCGACCGACGGGCTCGTCGTTGAACTTGTAGCCGGGGCCGCCGCGGCCGCTGCCCGTGGGGTCGCCGCCCTGGATCATGAAACCCTTGATGACGCGGTGAAAGATGACCCCGTTGTAGAAACCGTCGCGGGCGAGAAAGACGAAGTTGTTGACCGTGTTGGGCGCCTCCGTGGCGAACAGCTCGGCCGACATCTGGCCGGCGCTCGTATCGATTGTCGCCGTGTAGCGAACCTTCTGATCGATCGCCATCGACGGGGGAGCGGAGTACGACTTCATGCTCATCTCCTGTGCAATTCGGCCGAGGTTAGCGGCAATTCCTGTGAGGGCCTCTCAGCGAGGGCTACTCCTCCGGGACGACCGCCACGGCGTCGATCTCGACCAGGTAGTCGGGAACGGCGAGGCCGGCCACGAACAGGCCGGTGATCGTCGGTGGGTTGGGCCGGTCGCCCCACGCCCGCTGAAACGCCTCAAAGCCGGGCAACAGCGGGTTTCCCTGCACGATGTAGACGTTCCACTTGACGACGTGCTCGATGCTCGCACCGCCGGCGGCGAGCGCAACCTGAACGTTCTCGATCGCGCGCTGGCTTTGGGCGCCGATGTCGCCTTTGCCAACCACCTCGCCCTTCTCGTCGACCGCGTTCTGGCCGCCGACATAGACGGTCCGCGTCTTGCCGCTCACGGCGATCGCCTGGCTGTAGGCGGGGTTTCGGTGCAGGCCATCAGGGTTCAGGTGCTCGACTTTTCCGGGCATGCATGACTCCTTCTGCTGATTCCGAAGGTCGATCTAGATCTCGATCCAACCCTCGCCGATGGGCACCACCGATCCACTCAGCCGAGCGGCCGTCGGCATCCCAATGGCATCGAAGATGACCTCCGTCTCGAGGCGCGACGGTCGGCCCATCTCGACGCCCTGCTCGATTACCAGCCCCAGGGCGGTGTCGCGGAGCTGATCGGCGATGCCGATGAAGGCGCACAGCGGCACCGCTGCCGAGCCGGTGGCGGCGTCCTCGAGGGCGCCCATCGTGGGGTCCGACATCACCCGGACATGAACGTCGGCGTCCACGATTGCGCCGGCATTTCCGGGCGCGACCATGGCCAGGTCGGCGTCGATCTTCCGCGCCACGCCGACGGCCGCGATCGCCCGCCGGGCGTCGATCGCGGCCAGTGCCTCTAGCCGGGCAAACGGCACGACGAGATACGGCGTGCCGCACGAGACGACCGCCGGCAGGTCGTCCGCGCCGGGCCAGCGAAGCTCTGTCGGGTCGAGCGATAGCGCCCGGGCGAGCTCGTCGCGCATGGCTCGATCGATCCGCCGCACAACCTGTGGAACGGTCGTGCCGAGCGTGACCATTTGCCGATCGATCGATGCCTCGAGCACGCCGACCGCCAGCTCGAGTCGAAGGAGACTGCGGCCGTCCGTCTGTGCCAGCACCCACGCCGTGCCGAGGGTTGGGTGACCGGCGAACGGCAGCTCGGTCCCCGGCGTGAAGATGCGCACGGCCGCGTCGGCGCCGTCGGCGAGGCCGGCTTCAGTCCAATCGTGAACGAACGACGACTCGGCCAGGTTGAGCTCTGCCGCCAGCGTCTGCATCTCGACTTCGTCGAGCCCAGCGGCGTCACCGAACACGGCCAGCGCGTTTCCCGCGAAGGGCCGATCGGTAAACACGTCTACCAGGCGGTAGTGAAGGCGGCGAGACACCGGGTCATAACATACGCCGGCAGCCAGCCAACCCGGAGCCCAGCCAGGAGCGTGCCAGCCGATGAATGACGCCTTCGCCAAGGCAATGACCGAGGGCTACGCCCTCGACCAGCCGAGCCTCGTCTTTGGCAGCCCGATGGTCGAGGGCGAGGTGCACAACGGCGCGCGCGTGCAGGTGGCGCTTTCCATTCTCAACCGCCACGGCCTGATTGCCGGCGCGACCGGCACGGGCAAGACCAAGACGCTGCAGCTGATGGCGGGCCAGCTGTCGAAGGCCGGCGTGCCGACGTTCGTGGCCGACATCAAGGGCGACCTGACCGGCATGGTCCTCGGCGGCGACGCGGCCAACCCGAAGGTGGCCGAGCGGATGGCGTCGCTCGAGCTGCCCTTTCAACCGAGCGGCCACCCGGCCGAGTTCCTGTCGCTGACCGGCGCGCGCGGCGCCCAGGTGCGTGCCACGGTCAGCTCGTTCGGGCCGCTGCTGCTGGGCAAGGTGCTCGACCTGAACGAGACGCAGACGTCGATCCTGTCGCTGATCTTCAAGTACTGCGACGACAACGACCTGCCGCTGCTTGACCTGGCCGACCTGGCGACGACGCTCAAGTTCCTCGAGTCGGACGAGGGCAAGCCGTTCCTCGAGGAGTACGGAGGCATGTCCAAGGCGTCCGTCGGCGTGCTGCTGCGCTCGATCGTTGTGCTCGAGCAGGAAGGCGCCGACACGTTCTTCGGCGAGCCTGAGTTCGACGTCCTCGACCTGCTGCGCACGACGGCCGACGGCCAGGGCGTGATCAGCATCCTCGAGCTGTCCGACGTGATGGACAAGCCGCGCCTCTTCTCCACGTTCATGCTCTGGATCCTGGCCCAGCTGTACGAGGCGCTGCCCGAAATCGGCGACGTCGACAAGCCGAGGCTGTGCTTCTTCTTCGACGAGGCACACCTGCTCTTCGACGATGCGTCCGACGCCCTGATGGACCAGATCGAGCGGACCGCGCGGCTGATCCGCTCCAAGGGCGTCGGCATCTACTTCGTCACTCATGCGCCGACGGACGTGCCGTCACCCGTCCTCTCACAGCTCGGCAACCGGGTCCAGCACGCGTTGCGCGCCTTCACGCCCGAGGATGCTGACGCGCTGCGCAAGACGGTGCGGACGTTCCCGATGACCGACTTCTACAACGTCGAGCAGATGCTGACCACGCTCGGCATCGGCGAGGCCGCCGTCACCGTGCTCTCTCCACGCGGCGTACCGACGCCGCTCGCAGCGACGCGTCTCGTGGCTCCCGACTCATCGATGGAGCCGCTGCCCGAGGCGCAGTTCCAGCAACAGGTGGCGGCAAGCACTCTGCAGGCCAAATACGGCGAGACGGTCGATCGCGACAGCGCCCACGAGCGCATCACGGCCCGCTTGGCGGCCGGTCGGGAAGCCGCCGTCCAGGCGGCAGCGGCCGGACAGATGTCACCGACCACGAACGCGGGCATGAACACCATGACGCCCGCCCAGCAGAAACGCGAGATAGCCCGTCAGGCGCGCGAGATCGAAGCAGCGCGGCGCGCCGCGGAGCGTGAGCGGAAGGCCCAGGCTGCGGCCGAGAAGCGCTATCGCGCCGAGCAGGCCAAGGCCGAGCGCGCCCGCCAGCGGTCGATCGACAGCGCGATCAGGACCGGCGGCCGCGTGATGACCTCGCGAGCAGGGCAAAGCGTCCTGCGCGGTGTCTTCGACACAATCTTCGGTGGCGGTCGCCGCTAGGAGTTACTCGATGACGAGGTTGGGCGGCAGGTCCGGCGCCGGCGGATAGGCCGGCTTCAGCTCGTCGATCGTGTCGGCGAGGATGGTCGAGACTGCCAGGTTGCGCATCCAGTTGCGGTTGGCCGGGATGACGTACCACGGCGCCTGATCGGTCGACGTCTTCGCCAACGCCTCCTCGAAGGCCGCGATGTAGTGATCCCACAGCTTGCGCTCCTCGAGATCGCCCATCGAGAACTTCCAGCGCTTCTCGGGGTTTTCGACGCGTTCCTGGAACCGCTCGCGCTGCTCCTCCCTGGTGATGTACAGGAAGAGCTTGATGATCGTCGTGCCGGTCTGCGTGAGCATCTGCTCGAAGTCGCGAATCTGCCCGTAGCGGCCTGACCAGACTGCGCGCGGCACGAGCTTGTGGACGCGCACCACGAGAACGTCCTCGTAATGCGATCGGTTGAAGATCCCGATCTCGCCCTTGCCAGGAACGCGCTTGTGGATGCGCCACAGGTAATCGTGGGCGAGCTCCTCGGGAGTGGGCTGCTTGAACGCCGATACGTTGCAGCCCTGCGGATTGAACGCCTCCATCACCTTCTGGATGGTTCCGTCCTTGCCGGCCGCATCGATGCCCTGGAGGATGACCAGCACCGAACGCTTCGACTCGGCCCACAGCCGGTCCTGCAGGTCGCCCAGCCGGGCGAGCTGCTCAGCCGTGGCCGCCTCGCCTGCCTTCTTGTCCCAGCCGAAGGTTGCCTCGGGATCGAACTTGGCCAGGTCGACATCGGCTCCCGGCTGGACGCGCAGCAGGTCGCGCAGCTTCGCGGTTTTCGTGGTCGCCATATCCGCGCAGCCTAGCCGAGGTGTCGCGCGATCGAAACCTGGCTCGTCACGCCGATCGATCGCCTGACACGTCGGCCGGCACATCGTGTCTCGAGGAGGTGAACAACTTGGCCGACAAGCAGACACCGAATCGCGAACAGCGCCGGCATCCGGACGCTCAGACATCGTTGGATCCCGATCACAAGAACAATCCCGCCTTGAGCGAGCAGCCGGATGACGCCTACGCCGGGCGCGCGGACCAGGACGTCACCGCCAACACCGGTCCGGGCGCCGGCGGTGCGACGGAGTTCGGCGGTGGCAACAAGAACCACCCTTCGCGCATCGCGAGCAGCACCCCAGCTGGCCAGAAGCGCTAGACGCCGCCTAGTTCGAATAGCAGGACGCTGGGCGCATCCGGGTGCGCATAGAATCGAGTCATGGCGATCACCGCGGTCAGGCCGCATCCGATCTTCCTCGCCGGCCGCTGGGTCGACTCGCCTGACCAACTCGAGATAAGCAATCCGGCACGGCCTGACGAACCGGCAGGAGCCACCTACCACGCGACCACGGAACAGTACGAGGAGGCCGTCCAGGCCGCGGTCAAGGCGTTCGAGCTGACCCGCACTCTGCCTGCCTACGAGCGCGGCGCGATCCTGCGCAACATCAGCGCCGGCATCAGGGAGCGGCGCGAGGAGATCGGCCGCCTCATCTCGCTCGAGTCGGGCAAGCCGATCAAGGACGCGCTGGTCGAGGCCGACCGAGCCACGCTCACCTTCCGCCTTGGCGCAGAGGAGGCCGAGCGGATGACCGGCGAGCTGATCCCGCTCGACCTGCTGCCCAGCTCCAAGGGCCGGATCGGCATCACGCGGCGCTTCCCAATCGGACCGATCGCGGCGATCAGCCCGTTCAACTTCCCGCTCAACCTGGCCGCGCACAAGCTCGCGCCGGCCATCGCGGCAGGCAACACGATCGTGTTGAAGCCGCCGTCGAAGGACCCGCTGACGATGCTCACCATCGCCGAGATCGTCGAGAAGTCGGGCGTGCCCGAGGGTGCGGTCAGCATCCTGCCGATGACCCGCGAGCTCGGCGATCGAATGGTCGCCGACGATCGCTTCAAGCTGCTCTCGTTTACCGGCTCGCCGAGCGTTGGCTGGCGGATGAAGGAGCGCGCCGGCAAGAAGCGGGTCGTGCTCGAGCTGGGCGGCAACGCCGGCGTGATCGTCGACGAATCGGCCGACCTCGATTGGGCCGTCAAGCGCACCCTGGTTGGCGCCTTCAGCTACGCCGGCCAGGTGTGCATCAGCGTTCAGCGCATGTTCATCCACCGCGCCGTCTTCGACGACTTCATTGAGCGGATGGTCGACGGAGGTCGCGCGCTCGTCGTCGGAGATCCGCTCGACCCCGAGACACAGCTCGGCCCGATGGTCGACGAGGCACAGGCACAGCGGACCGAGCGCTGGGTGCGCGAGGCCGAGGAGGTCGGTGGCCGGGTGCTGCTCGGCGGTCGCGCCGATGGCGCATTCTTCCCGCCGACGATCCTGGTCGACACTCCGGCGGATGCCCAGGTCTGCTCGAACGAGGCCTTTGCGCCGCTCGTGGTCGCGTTCCCGTTCGACGACTTCGGCGATGCCATCCGACAGGTGAACGACAGCTTCTACGGGCTGCAGACGGGAGTCTTCACCAACGATCTGCAGCACTCGTGGCGGGCGTTCAACGAGCTCGAAGTCGGCGGGGTGATCGTCAACGATGTCCCGACCTACCGCATCGACCACATGCCCTACGGCGGGGTCAAGGACTCGGGTTTGGGGCGCGAGGGACTGCGCTGGTCGATCGAGGACATGACCGAGCTGCGCCTGATGGTCATGGCCGAGCCCGATCCGCCCGCGCCGCGGCCGGCCAGCTAGGGGTTGTCGCTCAAGGATTGACGAGGTGAACCGGGTTGCCCCGGATCGTTACCTCCCAGGTCGTCGTGTCGTTGCCGCTGGCCGAGATCGTGTATTCCATCTTCCACCAGCCGGGCTGTGACTCACCCGGCGGCTGGAGCGTGTCGCCCAGCTGGCCGTAGGTGTTCGAGAGCGGGATCGTGATCGTGATCCACGAGTTGTTGTAGTGGTTGGTCCCGCCCGTGGCAGTCTGGATCGAGGACACGTTCGTGCCGCTCCGGCCGTTGTCGGCGGAGTAGCTGAAGGTCTGGTCGACGTAGCCGGTGCTCGTTGGCCGCTTGATGCGCAGCACCGCATCGCCGCCGACGTCGCCCGGATCAAAGAGCCGGATCTCGACGGTCTTGCCGGCATGGACGGCCTCGACCTGGGCGAGGTAGAAGAGCGACGAGCCACCGTTCAGGTTGTTGTACATCGCCATCCGGTTGGTGCCGTGGACCTTCGCCGTACCACCACCGTTGGACACCGCCTGGATGCCGAACATGTTCTCGGCGTTGGTGCCGGTATTCCCGTTGCTGCTCGTCGTCACCTGTAGCCGGTAGGTGCCCGCAGCCAGTCCCTGGGCGAGTCGATACCAGCTGTTGTGATCACTATCGTTCTGGCAGTCGGCCGAAGTCGCACCGTTGTAGCCGCCATCCGAGTAGCGCAGGTCGCCGCTGAAGCGCGTTCCCTTGTCGACCTGGTTCTCGTTGGAGAACTGGGTGCCCGAATCGGTGACGCGCACATCGTCTCGGGTATCGAAAGGCGTGTTGCGCGTATTCCAGAGGACGAACTCGGTCGTCACCGGCGTCCCGCCGTCGCCGATCCAGTGATCGCCCGTGCCGAGGTACGAGCCGCTGGTGTGGTGACCAACGGCGCAGAAGGTTGCGTCGTACAGGTAGACGCTGCCGTTGCTCGTGCCGGCGCCGAGCTCGATCGTGTAGTCGTAGCCGCCCGGGTCGTATTGGGCGTTCGCGCCGCCGCCGTTGTTGGCCGGTGAGTAGGCATCGCCGTTGCCGCGCTGGCCGCCACGGGTGATGACCGCGCCCCAGAAACCCTGCGACGCGAGCGAGTTGCCGCCCGACGCACCGGGTGCCTTGTTGACCGCGTCGGTACGCCACTGGCCGTTGTTGTGCATGTATGTCAGCTCGTAGATACCGAAGTAGCTCTGTGGGCTGCCCATCGGCACGGGCAGCGCGTACTCGGCACGTGCGGTCTGGGTGACGTCGATCTGCTGAATGCCGAAGATGCGCGCGAAGAAGGTCTGTACCGGCGCCGTGATGGTCACGTTCAGACGACGCGGGTTGCGCCCGTCCTGGGTCGGGGAGATGGTCGTGCCACTGCCGCCCACGTAGCCGTTCTTGGCAGCCTCGGCCCGCGCCGTCGAGTACGCGTTCGAGGTGTTGCCGGGCAGGTGGATGGCGCCCGCGAGGGCTGCGGCATCGGCCGCGCGCTGGACCTTCAACGAGTTCGCCCAGAACCAGGAGATGTCGGCCACGATGGCGACCATGCCAATGATCACGAAGATCGACAGCACGAACAAAGCCAGCACCTGGCCGGCTTCGCGCTTGCGGCGCGCCGGTCGGCTGCTGGCAACGGGCGCCGGGGCGGATGCTTCCTCGGTCATGGCCGTGGCTTGAGTCGTGGCCGTGGCTTGAGTCGTGGCCGTGGCTTGAGACATGGCCGTGGCTTGAGACATGGCTGCGGGTTGAGTCATAGCTGCGGGTTGAGCGCCATGACCGTCTTGTCGTCGAGCGTCAACAGCGTCGCCGGAGCGCCGGTGAAGATGCGCGCGATCGAGCCGAGCGGAGTCTGGAAGGTGTAGTCGTAGCGGATGCGGACACCGATCGAGTCGGGGTTGGGCCCGTCATTTCGGCTGCACACCGGCCAGCCGACGCTGCTCTGCGAGAAGTCCAACCGATCGACGGCGAGGCCGGGATCGATGTCCGGCCCCGAGCCCGGCGTGTGGCGCCACACGTTGACCTGGCTGCCGGCCTGGCCGCCGCTGGCGTCGGATCGATATAGCCGGATCTCGCTGATCGCGGCCATGTTGATCGGTGAGCCGGGCGACTTGAGGATGCGCTGTACGGCGGCGATGATCTGCTCGTCGATGCCGGCCAGGTCCACGCCGCCGATGCAGTTCGACGAGCCTCCGTCGGCCAGCCCGGACCCGGTGCGACTGCCTTCGCGTGTCGCGTACTCGAGCGTCATGTGGTGGTTGAAGGCGAGCCCCAGCTCGAGCATCACGAACAGGAGCAGCGCGAATACCGGTATCAGGACTGCGAACTCGACCAGGCTCTGGCCGCCCTCGCGGCGGCGACGGCGGGTCACAGCGTCGGCTCCATGCGGAAGACGTTGCGCTGATCGAACGTGAAGCCTGAGCCGGTAAGCGACCCACCGAAGGCGGCCATCAACGGACGCAGCGGCGTGTGCCACGGATAGACGTAGGTGATCTGGACCGCGACCGTGTCCACGGTCGTGCGCGCGGGAGTCATCAGCGTGCAGCCTGACGGCGGCAGGACGGTGCAGCGCTGGCTGGGCGGGTAGCCGCTCGAGATCGCGCTGTAGGGCACGGACATCGTCGTCCCGTCGATCAGCGTGCAGGTCGTCGAACCGCTGCGCTGGTATGCGCTGCTGGCCAGGATCGAGCTGCCCGAGGCATTGGTGCGCTGGATCTCGACGCGGCTGATCTGGGGCTTCTCGGCCGGCGGCGTGATCTTCGTCTCGATCTCATTCAGGATCAGGCAGTCGGCAGCCGAGTTGTTGCCGGCCTCGGCTGCGATCAGGCCGGCACCGCGACTTGCGTAGTTGGTATTGAGCAGCGCGTTGAAGGCGAGCGCGAACTCGACCAGGCCCATCATCAGCAGCAGGAAGAGCGGCACCAGCAACGCGAACTCGACCAGCGATTGGCCGCCCTGTCGACCACGTGGTGCACCGGCCTTCGCGCGACGGACAGGCACGCGCACAGGCGCTCGAAGTGGCATGGCCCTATGTCAGCGCATGGGCCGGATGGTTTCCGTAGCCTGAATGGTGTCTGACGGGCGTACCTTGGACACATCCCCGGTCTGCCCCTCAGCGCCGCGATCGCCAGCGATGCGCACCACAGACGATCCGGGCGCGGCCCCTCGGGATGCCCTCCGTGGATCTCGTCGCGGAGCGGATAGGTGTGTTCGCGGTGGGTCGTGAGCAGGGACGTGGGGAAGAAGTGTTGACGCGGATGGCCCGATGGTCATGTGCAGCCGTCGACAACTGGCCAATGCCGATCGTGATGGGCGACTGCTTTCCTCTGGGTCGAGCGGAGACCGCGTCGAAATCATCGGGAGTGAGCACTTTCTTGGACGGAGTCCGAAGTCGCGTCGCCAGGCCCACCGAACCGCAGACGAACGTCGGCCGGATCCGGACGCGCCTGCGATTGGCGTTGATTGCGGTGGTGGTAGTGCCCATTGCGGCGGCCATGGTCGTGACAAAGGTCATGTCGCCCACGCCGCTGCCGTTCCAGGCCCTGGCGCTGCCGGTGCTGATCGGGTTGATGGCGCTGCCCATCGCCTTCCTGCTGCCGCGCTTCGTTCTGCGCGGCACTGAGCACCTCGAGAAGGCGACCGACGAGATGCAGCGCGTCCAGGACGTCACGCGCGCCGATTCGCTGCGCGACGGACTCACCGGCCTCGGCAATCACCGCGCCTTCCAGGAGGAGCTCGACCGGCAGCTCGAGTGGAACAACCGCTATCGAGTGGAGATCGCGCTGCTGTTGATCGACCTCGACGACCTCAAGCTGGTCAACGATTCCGACGGTCACGCTGCCGGCGACGAGATGCTGCGCGACCTGGGCCGGCTGATCCAGCAGTCGGTGCGCTTCTCCGATCGCGCGTTCCGCGTCGGCGCCGACGAGTTTGCGATCCTGATGCCACACACCAACGGCGAGGCTGCGCTGGAGATCGCCAGGCGGCTCCAGCAGCGTGCCGCCAAACCAGTCCAGGGCAGCCGGCCGATCCGCTTCTCTGGCGGCATCTCGTCCTGCCCGGACCTGGCCACGACCAGGTCGCAGCTTTACGCTCAGGCCGACGCCGCGCTCTACTGGTGCAAGCGCCACGGCCGCTCGTCGATCGACGTCTT
>DASQLS010000082.1:0-7299 GCA_035629915.1 Candidatus Limnocylindrales bacterium
AGCTTGCGGTCGATGGCGACGATGCCCTCGACCCAGCTCACGCTCTGCAGCTCGGGCGGCATGTTGGTGATGGCGCGATCGAAGTCGTCGACGATCGCCAGCAGCTTGGCCAGCAGCACCTCGTTGGCCAGCTCGACCATCTGCTCGCGGTCCTGGTCGGTCCGGCGCCGGTAGTTGGCAAAGTCGGCCGCGGTGCGCTGCCAGCCGGCCTTCGCCTCGGTGGCCTCCTGCTCGGCGGCCACGACCTGCTGGCGCAGCTCGTCGATCTCGGCGGTCAGCTTCTGGGGTGATGTGTCCAGCTCGGCGATGCGCTCTTCGGCGCGCGTCCGGCGGCGGGGTGTGTTCATCGGTACAACTGCTCCACGAGCTCATTCATCAGGCTGCTTACGAAACGGACGGTCCCGATCGCGTGCGGATAGGACATGCGCGTCGGACCGAGGACGCCGACCACGCCCATCGCGCGACCGGGCTGGCCGTAGGTTGCGAGCACGAGTGACACGTCCTGCATCTCGGTCGCGTCGTTCTCAGCGCCGATCAGCACCTGGACGTCCTGGGCGCTCGCCAGGCGGGGCACGAGCGACCCGAGATAGTCGCGGTTCTGCAGGACGGCGAACACGCGACGGAGCTTCTCGCTCTGGCTGAACTCGGGCGCCTCCATGACGTTGAGCAACCCGTCCGAGAACACGTCCTCAACAGCGGCCGCGTCGAACTCGCGCATCATTCGCTCGATCCGCTGTGCGGCACGCAGCATCAGTACCGGCAGCTCCGGTTCGCCGCTCAGGGCCTCCACGCGGGTGGCCACCTGGCGCGCAGACTTGCCGGCGAAATCGTTATTGAGCAGCCGCGCGATGTCGTCCAGCTCGAGCTGGTCGTAGCCGTCCTCAAGCGGGATCAGCTCCTGCTTGACCGAGCCCTCGGCAAGGACGACCACCAGGCTCGCGGTGTGAGCGCTGGTCGCGACCAGGTCGACGTGACGCAGCTTGCAGGCGCGTGGCTTGGCCGGCGTGGCCAGTCCCGCGGCATGCGTCGCGCCGGCGATGGTCGCCGCGGCCAGGCGGAACCATTGCTCGCTGGCGAACTCGACCTGGCCGAACTGGTGGCGGATCATCAGCCGCTCGACCGGCGCGAGGTTGATGCGCGGGGCGATCGACTCGATGTACATCCGGTAGCCCGTATCGGTCGGAACCCGGCCCGCGCTGGTGTGCGGGTGGGTCAGGTAGCCGGCTTCCTCTAGATCGGCCATGACGTTGCGGATCGTGGCCGAGCTGACGCCCAGCCGATAGCGATCGACCAACGTCTGGCTGCCGACCGGCTCGGCCGACCTCACGTATTCCTCGATGACGGCCCGCAGCACCGCCTGAGAACGGGCGTCGAGCGGGCGCGCAGAATGCTCCTGGCTTCGCGCCATGGCTTTGCGTACCTTGACCTTCGTTGCGTTAGCACTCTCATGGTTGGAGTGCTAAAGCGTTGGCCCGAATGTTACCGCGAGGCATTGGCCGAGTCAACGCGCACAGATTGAGCGCGATACCCTCTGGGCGAGATGAAGCCGCGCATCTTTCTGGGTTCGTCGGGGCAGCAGGAGAAGCTGCTCCAGGCGCTGACGCGCGGCCTCCAGGACATCGCCGCGGTTGAGCCGTGGACGACAGTGTTCAACCCTGGTGTGTCGACGCTCGATCGGCTTGTCGAGCTCACGCGGGAGGTGGACTTCGCTGCGTTTATCTTCGCCCAGGATGACTGGACCGTGAAAGGCGCCACGCCCGACATTGCCGCGGGACAGGCATCACCGCGCGACAACGTCGTCTTCGAGGCCGGCCTGTTCGGCGGAGCACTGGGCATCCGAAGGACCTTCATCCTGCATGCCAAGGGCGCCAAGCTGCCGACCGATCTGAACGGACTGACCGCCATCCGCTACGACCCCGATACGACACCCCAGATCGTCCGCCAGATCAACCAGAAGCTGCGCCACGCGATCGAGACGGAAGGCCGAATCAAGAGCCTCGAGGGTGATTGGTGGCAGCTCTCGCTCACCGCCAGGACCGAGCTCGAGCCGTCGGCCGTCTCGCTCCTGGCAATCCGCCGTGATCGGGCCGGTGCGCTGGCAATCAACGGGCGGTCGTGGGATTCGGATGGCAACCTGTCGGCGCGCTACTGGAGCGAGGCGTCGAAGGAGCACATGGATCCGGCGAGCATCTTCTACTTCTGGCGGGGCGAGCGTCCGCGTCAATCGGACGCGCCTGAGCTCGAGGGCACCGGCGAGATCAAGCTCGAGACAGTCGACCGCGCACGGGGCTATTTCACGACGCGTTCGGACGGCGCGGTGGCGTTCCATGCCAAGACGTCCGGCATCTACCTGCGCGCCGATCCAACTGATATGACCGTCCTCGACGGCGACGACCCGGCGCTCCGGCTGGCGCTGATTCAGCGGCGGCTCCAGGAGTGGATGGCGGCGGTCAACTTCTGACCTACTCGGACAGGACCGCGTCCAGCACCGGGTCGACATCGCCGAAGTAGTCGGCCGACGAGAGCAACACCTCGAGGTCAGGTTCGATCGTGATCCGCTGATCGTCGGCAGTGCTCTTCTCCCAGTAGCGAGCCGCGACCCGGAACGAAAGGCCCGAGTGGCCGAGCGTCGTCGTGACCGTGTCGCCGTACAGATTCGGGCTCGCTCCGAGGTCCTCGCCGACGAAGACGGCGTCGGTGGTTCGCTCAACCTCGGTCGAGAAGTTGCCGGCTGCCGAGAACGTCACCCGACCGATGAGCATGTAAACCCCGCCCGGCAGCTCCTCGGCCGCCCTCTGGACCACCGACAGCAGCGCGTGATACGTCGTGTTGTCGCCGCCGCCGTTGTGGCGCAGATCGACGATCAGCCGATCGAAGGCACCCTCGTCCAGAGCCGTGCTGAGCTGGGTGGCGGTGCTGACGCTGTTCGCGTCTACCTGGTTGAAGCCGACGTAGGCCGTGCTCGTGCCGGGTATTACTTCCCACCAGCACGCGCTCTCGAGATTCTCGAGCCACAGCGGTCCACCCGATCGCGGCGGCGGACTGAGAACGCGGACGCCGGCGTTCCACGAGCGAAAGCTGCCCAGCGTTATCGGCTCGATCGCGACGTCCGAGGCCCCTTCGGCACCGGTGACAGTGAAGCTCGCCGGCGCGGTCGCGCTGTCGATGAGGCCGAGGCCGCGCAGGATCTCGGGCACGACGATCAGCCTCGGGCTGAGGCTGAGCAGGTTCATGTCGTTGTCGCGCGGCAATAGCGGACTCGCCGCGTGCACGACCCGGTCGAGTGGGTGGCCTGCAATGTCGTCGACGCGCGAGCCGATCAGGTCCTCGTAGGGTGGCAGGGCGTCGACGACGAAGAGACCGTCGCTGAACCAGTACAGCCTGAGCGGATAGGCGTGCAAGCCGTTGGTCGTCTCGATCCACGGGAAGATCCCGCCGTGGCCATCACGGCCGTTCCAGGTTGGCATCGCCGCCAGTCGGGTTGTCTCGACGAGCATCTGGTCCTCGTCGAGCTCCGGAATCCGAGCCACGACCGATTCCACCGCGGCCACGTACTCAGAGCGCGAGATTCCGAACCAAGGGTCGGGATGTGCGGCCTCGCGCGCGCTTATCAGCGTGTGGAGATCTGCCTGCCAGCCGAGCGTCCGAGCGTCGCCCACGACCGGAGACGAAGTCGGCGCCGGTACTGCCGTCGGCGTGGCGGTCGCGGTCGGGACGTTCGTTGCCGTCGGAGGTGGCGGACTGGTCGGTGTCGGACCTGGACTGAGCGTCGGCTCGGTTGTCCGAGGAATTGAGGTCGCCGCCGGGGACTGGGTCGCGAGTGAGGGCGTTGGCGCGGGCGACGCCTGGCACCCGGCGACGACGGCGACGAGCGACAGGGCTGCGAGCCTGCTCATGCGGTGAGTCACTGGGGACACGGTGGGAGCTGGTCGTGAATCGCCTCGAGCACCGGATCGCGATCGCCGAAGTAGTCGCTCGAGCTGAGCGGCGCCTCGATGTCCGGCTCGATCGTCAGCCGCGGATCGTCAAGGTCACTCCTCACGACGTATTGAACGGCGAAGCGCACGATCGCGCCACTGTGCGTGAGATCGACCGGCCGGCCGTCGCCGTACTGGTTCGGGCTCGTGCCCAGATCCTCGCCAACGAGTACCGCGTTCGTGTCTCGATCGACGTCGGTCACGAAGTTGCCCGCGGCCGAGAAGGTCGCACGGCCCATCGCCACGTACACGCCACACGTCAGCTCATCCGCCGCGCGCGCGACGAGGTCGAGCAACGGCCCAAAGGTCGAGTTGTCGCCGCCTCCGTTGTGGCGGACGTCGATCACCATCCTGTCCACGTCGCCTGAGTCGACGATCCCCGTCAGATCGTCGATATCGAAGTAGAGTCCGGCGCCGACCGCGTTGTAGCCGACGAACAAGGTGCTGCTGTCGGCGTCCACCTCGAACCACATCTCGTCGTCGAGGTTGCTGAGCCACAGCGGACCGCCGGACCGCGGCGGCACACTCCAGAAGTAGTGGCCGCCGAGCAGCGACCCGACGCTCGACATGGGAACAGGCTCGAGGTCATCCGTGATCACCTCGCCGTCGCGGGTGAGGGTGAATTCGACCGCACTGGTCGCGTCCGGAACGAAGCCGAGGCCGTGCAGGATGTTGGCGACGAGCATGAACAGCGGGCTGCTGCTCAACACCTGCTGCTGGTTGTCGCGCGAGACGAGCGGCTCGACCGCGTTGAGCAACTCGTCGATGTCGTGGCCGGCGATCGCGTCAACGCGCGCGCCGACGAGGTCGCGATGCTCGGCGAGGGCATCGGTCACGAAGACGCCGTCACTGAACCAGTAGAGCCGCAACGGGTACATGCTGACCCCGTAGTCGCCTTCTCCCCATGGGTACGTGCCGCCGTGGCCGTCGCGGCCGAACGAGTTCGGCAGTGCCGCGAGGCGGGTGAGCTCGACGAACAGCTCGTCGTCGTCGAGCTCCGGGATGCGCGCGATCACGGAGTCGACCTCGGCGACGTAGTCGTCGCGCGAGATGCTGTGCCACGGGTTCGGGTGCATGTCCTCGCGGGCGCTGATCAACGTCGCGAGATCCGAGCGCCATCCCGCCGTTCTCGGGTCGACGGGCAATGATGACGTCGGGCCGCCGGTCATAGGCGGACTTGACGTCGGTGCGTTGCGTGGGCTGCCCGTGGGCTCGGGTGTGAGCGCCGGGCTCGGCTGCATCGTCGGAATCGGAGCGCTCGTCGCTTGGCACGCGACGACGATCGTGATGAGCAAGGCGATGGCGACGGCCGGTGAGCCCTTCATCCGGCCACGCGCGCCCGTTCGCCTGACAACTGGACGGCGGCATCGTCCGCCGCACGGCCGATCTCGCCGAGGGCCCGGACCAGGAACGCTTCGTCAATCTCGAGCGCGTCGCGAAATCTGTCGTTGGCCTCGTTGAAATGCGCCGCCGCCTGGCGGTGGATCGCCACTCCGGCGTCGGTCAGCGCGAGGCTGAACGACCTGCCGTCCTGTACCGAGCGCAGCCGCTCGGCGTGGCCTCGCTCGAGCATGGCCCTGACGTAGTGGGACATGGTGGTGGGCGGCATTCCAATCCGGCGTGCCAGCCCGGTGGGAGGCGTCGGGCCGTCGTCGAACAGCACGCTGTACACCGCGTACTCGTCTGGGGTCAGTGGCGATCCCGCCATGGCCGTGCCGAGCAGCACCTTGACGCGCTGGCCCATCGCGAAGACGTGCCACAGCAATGACAGCTCTGAGTACGGCTGCTCCATCGTCCAGAGATACTACCACTTGGTAGTATCTGGTCCAGACGTTCGCGGTTACGCTACCGACGGTGCAGATGACTGGTCGCTTGTCGTTGGTCCTGGCCCTCGTCGCTGTCGTGGCGTGCGGCGGACAGACCGTGGTCTCGCCCTCGCCCTCGCCCTCTCCCTCGCCCTCTCCGGCGGTTTCCCTCCAGCCGACCGCTACCGCCGGCCCGACCCAATCGGCCTCGCCGTCACTGGCAGCAACCGCCGAGCCAACACCCGGGCCGACCACGACGCCGACGGTACCGCCAACGCCGACCTCGACTGCAGCTCCGACGCCAACAACCGACCCGACCGAATCGGCTGCGCCGACGCCGACAAGTGCGGCGACGATCGACGGCGCGACTCCACTCCCCGCCCCTATCGCGGCGCTCGAGCCTGGTCGCTACACCAAGCTTGGCTTCGTGCCGGCGCTGTCGTTCGAGGTGAACGACGACTGGACCGCCGCCCAGGCAACGACCGGCTTCTTCGACATCCAGGACGAGCCCGGATCGCTCGACGTCGTCGCTGTCCAGTTCGCCAATGTCGCGGCCGAAACGCCGGAGCTTCTCGCTTCGGCGATCCAGGCACGTGAAAACCTGTTCGTCAGCGAGCCCGAGACCGTCGAGGTCGATGGCCGAGAAGCCATCCGGCTCGTAGTCGAGACGACTGACCCACCGGAGACGAACCCGCCTGTGTTCCGTCCCGTGCTCGACATCGCTGCCGGACCACTTGCGATCGCTTCCGGAAGGCGGTTGACGGTGACGCTGGTCGACGTCGATGGCGAGGTTCTGGCGATCCTTGTCGGTGGGTCGGTGGTCGACTGGGACCGCGCGCTGGAGATGGCGGCTCCGGTGGTCGATTCGGTCGTCTTCGAGTAGGCCGCGCCAAAGCCCGATAATCGGCTCCGTTCAGAAGGGAGAGGTGCGTGGCGCAGCTTGATTCATTTCGCCTTGACGACAGGGTTGCCCTGATCGTCGGTGGCGGCGGCGCGATCGGGTCCGCGCTCGGTGCGGCCCTGGCCGGAGCCGGCGCGCGCGTCGCGTTGCTCGGCCCTACAGCTGCAAGGCTCGACGGAGCGGCAAAGGCCATCGGGAAGCAGGGTGGCGAGGCGGTTACCGTCGTCGGCGACGCGACCTCAGAGGAAGAGTGCGAGCGCGCCGTGGCAGAGGTGGTCGCGCAACTCGGCCGCCTCGACATCGTCGTGAATGCCGTGGGCGGCGGCGCGGGCAAGGTGCTCTTCGACGCCGAGACGTATCCGCGCGATTCGTGGGACTGGATCTTCGAGCTCAACCTGCGCTCGACGGTCGTTGCCACCCAGGCGGCGGTCAAGCCGATGATCGACGGCGGTCGCGGCGGCAAGGTGCTCAATATCACCTCGGTCCGCGGCACCCTCGGCATCAACGCCGGTTACTCCGCGTACGTCGCCGCAAAGGGCGCGATCAACTCGCTGACTCGCCAGTGGGCGACCGAATGGGCCAAGCACGGCATCAACGTCAACGCCATCTCGCCGAC
>DASQLS010000083.1:0-5275 GCA_035629915.1 Candidatus Limnocylindrales bacterium
GCCAATCCGTGGTGGGAGCGTGGACCTGGTCCCCCACCTTCGACCGTCAGCTCCTCCCAGCCCGTTCGATCCCACGACCACAGGTCGTCGAAGACGCGGCTGTTGTCGAGGCCGCCGTACAGCAGTACCCGCTCGTTCACCTCATCGGCGACGAACCCGTGATGCGCGCGCGGCGGCGGACCCGTCCCGGTCAGGGCGTTCCAAGTCGTCCCGTCCCAGGCCCAGGTGCCGTCCAGCAGGCCCTGACGGCGACCACCCCCGACCAACAGCATGCGGGCCGCCGATGCTTCCCACGCCAGCTCAAGGTGATCGCACGGCTCCGCAGGTCCGGCGACGACCTCGCGCCACTCGGTCGTGTCCCACTCCCAGGTCTCGGTGCTGCACGTCTCGCTGGACAACGGGATGCCGCCGTAGCGGACGAGGACGTCACGATCGGCATCCCAGCCAATGCCGGTCACGACATGGGCCGGAGGCCCGTCATCTGACAGGAGCTCCCACGCCGCGCCGTCCCAGGCCCAGACTGTCTCCACGCTCGCCGTCTCATCCTGGTCGAAGCAGTTTGCCAATAGCAGGCGCTCCAGGGAGTCAGCCCAGACCAGCTTGGCGTCGAGGCACGCTTGTGCCGACGGGCTGGCCGTCGAGCTTGGAACCTCGCCGGCGCAGGCAGCCAGCACCATCGCAAACCCAATCAGCGCAGCACAGAGACGACGGCGGGTCACACCCACCGTGCGAAGTGAAGAGCGATTGGTTTCAGACTCGGATGCCGATGCCGCGCGCGTTCGGCTCGAGACGAACCTGGGGAGCGCTTCCACGCAGCCGATCGTCGCGGTTTGGCGTCCGCTGGTCCAGAGGGAAGGCGAGGGCGGCCTTGGCCCGGAGCGTATATACGTATATCGCCCCGGGCGCCTGGGCCCCATGGTTACTCGGCGAAGACGCAGTCCTGCGTTACGTCCGGGTTGGCATCGAGTGCATCCTGGAACGAGACGTACCACGGGCAGATGAACCCGAATTCGAACCAGAAGATGTAGAGCGGCGCGAGGCCGTCCCCATCGGTGAAGATCAGCGCCTGGCCGGTCCGGAAGGCGCCGCCATCGGCCACGCTGAAGTGCGCAGTTCCGGCGATGACCTGCACGGCACCGTCGCAGACCTCCTGCGGGAACCAGGGCTCATCCGGGGTCGGACACTCGGCGATGTCAGTGATGTCGCGGCCATGGAACATGGCAATCGTGCGATCCCAATTGAAGTCGCCGGGCTCCCGCACCTTGTCGTAGCGGCAGACCCACTGCACGCCGGGCAGGCATTGCAGCCGCTCGTGCTCTGCGGCCACGTTGTCCGTGTCCGGGTTCAGGCGGTGCCACGTCTCGAGGTGTGGCGGTGCTGCGGACACGGGAGCCGCACTCAACAGGAGCGCAAACAGCGCCAGGATGATGGTTCGGGCGCGCTTGCGCGGTGAACGTGGACGAGCCGGTCTCGGCATCGGCTTACTCCCCAAGAGCTCCGGGCGGAGCTGGCCTGCGCGGCGCGGGGCAGAAGCACGTCGTGGGCGCCGAATGGCGTCGTGCTGATCGTACGCCCGGGATGCAAGACCGCGCCGCGGGCCCGCATAGAGCAGGCTAGAGGCCCTGAGACTCAGGGCTGCCGCGCGGCTTCGACGACCGCACGCACCTCGTCCAGCACGAGCTCTGGCTCTTCATACGGAACGTTGTGCCCGGACGTCACGATGACCTGGGTTGCGCGTGGGCTCAGGACCATCCACCCCTGCTGCGCCTCCACGTTGCTCGCCTCCTCGCCGACGGCATCAGGCCCGTAGTCGTTCGAGACGATGGTGACGGGGATGTCGCCGATCTCGGCCCGCGCGTCCCATGCTTCACGCTCGACGCCGAGATACTCGCGGTGCTCGATGTTCAGCGCGTGATCACAGGCCAGGCGCTCGACCAGGTCAGGCGGCAATGACGGCGGAGGATCCGTCAGCCCCGGGACATCCAGGAACACGATGCCCGCGATCTCGTCGGCGTGCTCCCGAGCAAACTCGGCGGCAATGAATCCGCCGCCGGATGTCGCAACCAGCACGTACGGTCCGCCGATGTCGGCGACCTCCAACAATCGCTCGAGGTCGCCGGTCAGGTCGGCCAGCCCTCGGCAGCCAGTCGCCTCAGAGCTCAGACCGACGCCGGCACGGTCGTAGGAACATGTGCGGCTGACGTCCGGCAGGTCCGCCATGACGGCTCCCCATTGCGAGCTGCCGGCTTCGTCACCCGACTCGAGCAGGATGGTAGGTGAGGCGTCGCCGTAGCACTCGACACGAAGCAGACGGCCATCCCCGATGTCGAAGTCGCCGTAGCGATACCCCGACTGGCTTGCGCTCGCCGAAACCGCCGACGGAGCCGCGCTTGCTGGATCGGTCGGTACCGGCGAGGCGCATGCCACCAGGGCACACGCGATGGCCACCCACGCCAAAGCGCGAGCCAGGCGGCTGCCGGCTCTTGAGCTTGTCTCAGCGATTGGCGCAATCAATTTCGCCAGCCTACAGGCGGGATCAAGGGGCTACCCGCCTCGCGTGCGGAAGGCCGCGTATGCCGTCAGGATGGCGCCGGTCGCGGGGATGAGCGCGGTCGCAAGGAATGCCGCGGGGATGCTCGCGGCGTCCACGATCAGTCCGAGCACGACCGGTCCACCGCCGAATGCGAGGTCCAGGAAGATGCTGACCGTACCGAACGCGGCGCCGCGCTCCGATGGATTCAGACCGCGCGCGATCGCGGCGAAGAACGCGGGCGTCACGAAGGCGACCCCGACCGCCATCACCGCGGTTCCGGCGAACAGCCCTGGCACCGTCGCAACCAATCCGCACACGGCCAGCCCGGCCGCGATCAGGACGAGGGCGGCCGATGCGAGCCGGAAGGGCGGCACGCGATCAGGCAGCTTCGCGAACACGATCCGGCAGCCGACCACGATGAGTCCGTAGACAAGCAGGGCGAGACCCGTATTCGACATCGCGAGGTCTTCCTCGCCGTAGATGGCGACGAAGCTCAGGAAGCCGGCCATCGCCGCGACCCCGGTGAAAAGACCCGCCGATGGCCAGAGCGCGCCGCGGTGGATGAAGGCCATCGGTCCCGGGCGGGCGTCCGGATGCCGGCCGGTCACGGGCAGTCGCAAGGACAGGAGCGCCGCGACCCCGGCCAGCGCCGCCGCGCCGACCCAGGCGACGCCGAAGCCACCGATGTCGAGCAGGATCTCGCCAACCACCGGACCGAAGGCAATGCCCAGGTACAGCGCCAACGAGTTGAAGCTCAGCGCCTCGCCCTCCCGGCCGCGCGGCGCGAGGTCCGCCAGCATTGCAAAGCCGGCAACGAAGAAGAGGGCTTCAGCGGCTCCCAGGACCAGCCGCAGGACGACGAGGACGGCGAGGTTTGTGACGACCGTGTGCGCGAGGATGGCGACTGCCGCGAGGAGGGCGCCCGCGATCAGCAGCGGACGCCGTCCACGCCGATCCGACTCGCGCCCGCTCCACGGCCGGAGGGCCAGGGCGGTGACGCTGAAGGCGCCGACTGCGATGCCGATGCCGACCGGATCGGCCCCGAGCGGACCGCGCGCGAAGAGCGGAGTGAGCAGGATCAGCATCCCCGCCGACGTGAAGTAGGCGAGGTCCGCGATCGCGAGCGCGATGAAAGGCCCGGTGAAGAGCCGAGAGTCGGGCGCTCCGACGCTCGCCGGCGATTCCATGGTGTGCGGTCAGATGTCTCGGTCGGCGTCGGCTTCGCGGGTCGTGTGCAGCTCGTCGGGCGAGCGGGGCGGCTGGTGCCACCCCATGGCATCGACCTCGGAATTTGCCAGGTTGAGGTGCACCGTTTCGCTCTCCACGTTCGCGATCGCCGAGGAGGGGACGTAGATATCGGCCGAGAAGAAGCCGCCGGCCACCTTCACGTAATGCTGACCGACCTCCTCGATCTGGCCGATCCGATGGCCATCGTTGCTGACGACGTCCCAGCCTGGCTTGAGGTCGGCGATGCGCATGTCAGCGAATATAGACGACCCGCCTGATCGGTAGCCGATGCAGGCGGGTCCGTGGCTTGAGAGGGCCGCCGATCGGTCGGCCCCCGGGTCAACCTACCGTCGCAGGCGGACGGTCGTCTCTTCGAAGGTGAACCCGCAGTCGAACTCATTGCACGCCTGGCCGAACGTTGCGGCCACGGCGTGCCCACCCTTGAACAAGCCGGTGTCGCCGAGATCTCGGCAGTCCACGGCTGGGCCGTCCCGTCGCACGCCATCTCGACGAAGCCGAACCCGCGCACCGTGAATCGCCCGACGCTCTGGGTCAGCTGAATGTCGATGAACGCGAATGCGCCGTCCGTGCAGGTGACCGTGCCGGTGAGCGTCACCGAACCGGTCTGGGCGTTGAAGGTTCCCACCGGATTGACGTTGACATCGATCTCCGGAGGAGGCGGCAGCTCGGTGACGTTGATCACCAGCGAGCCGCCGTTACCGCCGCCGTCCTGCTGATCGTCGATGATCATCAGGACGTAGGTCGTCCCGGCGGTTGCGAAGAAGGTCACGAAGCCGGGACCGCAGGCTTCGACCGGACCGAAGGCTCCCGGCGAACCGGTGGCGACGAAAACACCGGCGCTGTAATCGGACTCCGACACGTCGACCAGAACGCCCATGTCCGCCGAAGGAGTGAACTCGTACCACACGCTCGCGTCCAGGGCGGGCGCGCCGCACACGGTGTTGAGCTCGGCGTCGGACGGCTCGCTCGTGGCCTCGCTCGTGTCGAGCGTCTCGTTGTAGGGCAACCCCGCGATCACGGTGGCGCCGGCGAAATCGTCATTGGTCGGTGCCGCTGCCAGGACGGGCGTTGCGAACATGAAGGTGAAGAGCAGCACCGCGCTGCTCGGGATAGCGATGCGCTTCATCGGTACCTCGCTTCGTGGATGGAACTGACCAACATCCAGTTGCGAATCGGCATCACCCCCTCAGTCGCCATGCGACGTAGTCACCAGCCAGTTGACCACGCCGCGACTGCGGTTTGACTGCGGTCGGAAGCTTCCGGACACGTCGAACGGCCGCCGGTCCACCGGCGGCCGTTCGTGCGAGGTCGAGATCTGTTGGCTAGACGCCCGCCACGTCGGCGATCCAGTCACGGATGATCGGGCTGTTGACCTCGGAGTAGACGCCCGGGAAGTGCTGCTTCCCGCACTTGAAGCCCCAGCTCACGACGCCGACCTGGATCCAGTCGCCGCTCGTGGTGGTGGCGAACAGCGGACCGCCGCTGTCTCCCTGG
>DASQLS010000084.1:0-8873 GCA_035629915.1 Candidatus Limnocylindrales bacterium
CTGCGACCGGCGATGGTCGCCGTCGCAATCAACCCCAATGACACCAACGAGAACAACGCAGCCGGCAACGGCAATCTCAGCTCCGGAGGAATCAACTGACCATGGGCAGGATCATCGGTATCGACCTCGGCACGACCAACTCGGTCGTAGCAGTCATGGAGGGCGGCGAGCCGACCGTCATCCCAAGCAGCGAAGGCGGGCGGACCATTCCGTCGGTCGTCGCCTTCACCAAGAACGGCGAGCGGCTGGTGGGCCAGGTGGCCAAGCGCCAGGCAATCACCAACCCGGCCAACACCGTCTATTCGATCAAGCGCTTCATGGGCCGTCGCTGGGACGACCCTGAGGTCAAGCGCAGTGGCGAACTGATGCCGTACAAGGTCGAGAAGGACTCGACCAGCGACGGCGTGCGCGTCGCTCTCTCGGACGGCAAGGGATACACCCCGCCCGAGATCAGCGCGATGATCCTGCAGAAGCTCAAGGCGGACGCTGAGGCTTACCTGGGCGAGAAGATCACCGAGGCGGTGATCACCGTGCCGGCGTACTTCGACGACACGCAGCGCCAGGCGACCAAGGACGCCGGCCGCATCGCCGGCCTCGACGTCAAGCGAATCATCAACGAGCCGACGGCCTCTGCGCTGGCATATGGCCTCGACAAGAAGAAGGATGAGCAGATCGCCGTCTACGACCTTGGCGGCGGCACGTTCGACATCTCGATCCTCGAGCTGGGCGATGGCGTGTTCGAGGTCAAGGCGACCAACGGCGATACGCACCTGGGTGGCGACGACTTCGACCAGCGCGTCATCGAGTGGATGCTGACCGAGTTCAAAAAGGACCAGGGCATCGACCTGTCCAAGGACCAGCAGGCGCTGCAGCGACTCAAGGAGGCGGCCGAGAAGGCCAAGATCGAGCTCTCCTCGACCGCCCAGACCGAGATCAACCTGCCCTACGTCACCATCGACGCCGACAAGAACCCCAAGCACCTCGTGATGACCCTCTCGCGGGCCAAGCTGGAAGACCTGGTCGCCGACCTGGTCGACCGCACCCGAGGCCCGGTCGAGGCAGCGCTGAAGGACGCCGGCCTCAAGCCCGGCGACATCGACGAGGTCATCCTCGTCGGCGGTCAGACGCGAATGCCGGCCGTCGTCGAGGCGGTCAAGAAGATGTTCGGCGGTAAGGAGCCGCACAAGGGCGTCAACCCGGATGAGGTCGTGGCCATCGGCGCCGCGATCCAGGCCGGCGTGCTGGCCGGCGACGTCAAGGACGTGCTGCTGCTCGACGTGACGCCGCTGTCGCTCGGCATCGAGACGCTCGGTGGCGTCATGACGCGGCTGATCGATCGCAACACGACCATCCCGACCAGCAAGTCACAGGTCTTCTCGACCGCATCTGACAATCAGCCGCAGGTCGAGATCCACGTCCTGCAGGGCGAGCGCGAGATGGCCGGCGACAACAAGACGCTCGGCCGCTTCATCCTCGACGGCATTCCGCCGGCTCCCCGGGGAGTGCCGCAGGTCGAGGTCACCTTTGACATCGACGCCAACGGCATCCTCGATGTGCGCGCCAAGGATCGCGCAACGTCGCGCGAGCAGACCGTGCGCATCACGGCCTCGTCGATGCTCTCCAAGGACGACGTGGACAAGATGGTCCGCGACGCCCAGGAGCACGCCGACGAGGACAAGAAGCGGCGTGACGAGGTCGAAACGCGCAACCAGGCCGATGCCCTCGCGTTCCAGGCCGAGCGCACTTTGCGCGACCTGGGCGACAAGGTCTCGGCCGAGGATCGCGCCGACGTCGAGTCCAAGGTCAATTCATTGCGCGACGCGCTCAAGGGCGACGATCTCGATGCAATCCGGTCGCGTTCGACCGAGTTGGCCTCGTCGCTGCAGAAGGTGAGCACCGCCGCCTATCAGGCGACCGGCACGTCCGGTGAAGGCGCCAACGGCGCCGGCCCGTCGGACGAGGCTGCTGGCGATGCCGGTGAGGCCGGCGCCGAAGATGGCGCTGGCGCCGAAACCGAGGAAGCCGTCGAGGGCGAGTTCAAGGAGGTCTAGCGACCGACGCGAACTGACTGTACGCAGGCCGCTTGTTGCGGCCTGCGTAACGAGGCTTAACCCACGGTCGCGGTTTCTTCATCGAGTTCTCAGCGAGTTCCTAACTGGCTCACAAATAGCGTCTGCCCGGCACGCGTCGGGGAGACGGCGCGGCCACCCGTACGCGGGCTGCGTACGGACGAGCTGGCCACATAGGGCTGACGCGAGCCGGTCGGCGGATCCGTACGCGGCCCCAGGAGGTGGGTCATGGTCCGCTCCGTCCGACCAATCGCGGTTGCCGGGCTGGCACTCTTGCTCGTCGCTTGTACCGGCGGAATGGCTCCGACCGGTGCGCCGATAACCGCCCCCGACCAGCATCCGCTGCCGACTCGGCCCCCGTTCAACTCGGTTCCAACGGCTCGTCCGTGGAACCCGGTTCCCACCGCCGCTCCGTGGGACGCCCCAACTGATGCGCCCAGCGCGGCCGCGACCGACGGGCCGCCCTGGAACCCGGTGCCCCTGCCGCAGCCGGTGCCGACCGTCGCGCCGCCGCCCGGCAACCAGTTCGAGGACGCGGGTGTCAACCCATTCGTCGACCCGGTCACGGACCCCTTCTCGACGTTCGCAATGGACGTCGACACGGCCTCGTACAGCGTCGCGCGACGCTTCCTCGAGGACGGCTACATCCCCGAGCGCGACAGCGTCCGCCTCGAGGAATATGTCAACAGCCTCGATTACGGCTACCAGCCGCCAACTGATGGCGCATTCGCAGTGCACGTGGAGGGCGCACCGTCGCCGTTCGTGGGATCGCGTTCGATCCTGCTGCGCGTCGGCATCCAGGCGCGCGAGATCGCGGACGCAAGCCGGCCGTCCGTGTCGCTGACGTTCGTCATCGACACGTCCGGCTCGATGGCGATGGAGAACCGGCTCGAGCTGGTCAAGCAGTCGCTGGCGCTGCTCACCTCACGACTGCGGCCTGACGATTCGATCGCCATCGTCGCGTTCGGCGGCGGCGCCCAGGTAGTGCTCACGCCGACTTCGGCCGCTGAACCTGCGGCGATCCTCAACGCAATCAACGGGCTGCAGACCAACGGGTCGACCAACGCCCAGGCCGGCCTCGAGCTCGGCTACGACATCGCGCTGCTCGGCCATCGGCCCGGCGCCCTCGACCGTGTCGTCTTCGCCTCGGATGGCGTGGCGAACGCCGGCTTGACCGATGCCGACTCGATCCTGGCCCGGATCGACCGCGAAGTCTCGGCCGGCGTCGAGCTGGTCACCATCGGCGTCGGCATGGGCAACTTCAACGACGTCCTGCTCGAGCAGCTCGCCGATCGCGGCAACGGCTTCTACGCGTACGTCAACGACCGCCGCGAGGCGGACGAAGTTTTCGGCTCGGAGCTTGTGGGCACGCTCATCTCGATCGCCCGCGACGCCAAGGTCCAGGTCGAGTTTCGGTCAGACTCGGTGCTGCGCTACCGGTTGCTCGGTTACGAGAACCGGCGCGTCGCAGATGACGACTTCCGCGACCCGACGGTCGACGCGGGCGAGATCGGCGCCGGCCACACGGTCACCGCGCTATACGAGATCGAGCCGAACTGGTCGGGGTCGGGCTTCATCGGCACGGTCCGGCTGCGCTGGCTTGACCCGGCGACCGGCGCCGAGCAGGAGGCGCTGCAGGACATCGACGCGGCCGACGTTCGCGGCGACTACTACTCCGCCAGTCCCGCGTTCAGGCTCGCGGCAACTGTGGCCGGTTTTGCCGAGATCCTGCGCCAGAGCCCCTATGTGAGCGGCTACAACCTGCGCGACGTCGCGGCCGAGGCGTCAGTCCTGACCGGCGTCCTTGTTGGCCAGGCTGACGTGATCGAGTTCAGCCAGCTGGCGCAGATGGCGGCGCGCATGTCCGGTCTGTAGCGGTCGACGGACTCGAGCCGCGACCTCAACCCCCCAAACGCGTTCAGCCGTCGGCGTCGTCCACCGCAGCTGGTGATCGGCGCCGGCGGTTGAGCGATATCCAGGCTTCCGGATCGGCCGTCAGATCGCGTACCCGCTCGGGCAGGTGGTTGTCGACCAGGTCCTGCAAACTGGTCGTCTCGAGCACGCGGCGCAGGCTGGCGCGCACGGCCACCCACACGTCGCGCAACGCGTACGCGGCTCCGCTGTACTCAACCGTCTCGACTCTTTCGCCGCGCACGTTGGCCAGCGGCCCATCCACGGCACGAATCACGTCGGCGACGCTGATCTCCGCCGCCGGCCGGGCCAGGGCATAGCCGCCGCCGGCGCCGCGGGTGCTCTTGACGATGCCGGCGTGCTTGAGCTCGAGCATGATCGTTTCGAGGAACTTCGACGGGATGTTCTGCGCGGCCGAGATCTGCTCGCGCTTCAACGGCCGGACGCCGCTCGCGGCGGCAAGCTCGGCGGCGGCTCGAACGGCGTAGTCGGCCTTGGCGGAAACCCTCACGCTCGCCATTGTGCGTGATGGCGAGCCGGCACATGCCTCAAAGGGCGCAAAAGCCAGCCCGCGCTACCATCACTCGATGCCCAATTCCGGCGAAACAGCGCCGCTTATTCGCGCCCGCGGACTGACCAAGCGCTTCGGCGATTTCACTGCTGTGGACGCCATCGACTTCGACGTGGCGCCCGGTGAGTCGTTCGGCTTCCTCGGTCCGAACGGCGCCGGCAAGACGTCGACGATGCGCATCATCGCCGCCGTTTCGCCGCGCAGCGACGGCGATCTGACGGTGCTCGGCAACGACCCGGATAGAGACGGCGCGAGCATTCGAGCCCGACTCGGCGTCGTGCCCCAGCTCGACACGCTCGACACCGAGCTGACCGTGCTCGAGAACCTGCTCATCTACGGCCGCTACTTCGACATCTCGTATGCCGAGGCACGCAAGCGGGCGATGGAGCTGCTCGAGTTCGTGCAGCTCAGCGATCGCGCCAAGGACCTAGTCGAGCCGCTGTCAGGCGGTATGAAGCGTCGCCTCACGATCGCCCGCTCGCTGATAAACGAGCCTGATCTGCTGCTTCTCGACGAGCCCACGACGGGTCTCGATCCGCAGGCGCGGCACCTTGTCTGGGACCGCCTGTATCGACTCAAGCAGGGCGGCACGACGCTCGTGCTGACGACGCACTACATGGACGAGGCCGAGCAGCTGTGTGATCGCCTGGTCGTGATGGACAAGGCCAAGATCGTCGCCGAGGGCTCGCCGCGCGCGCTGATCGAGCAGTACTCGACGCGCGAGGTGCTCGAGCTGCGCTTTCCGGTCGGCGTGCAAGAGACGCTCAACGGCCAGCTGGAGGGCCTAGGCGAGCGCATCGAGTGGTTGCCCGACCGAGTCCTGGTCTATGCCATCGACGGTGAGGCCGCGGCCAACGCCGCCCACGAGCGCGGCCTGCGCCCGGAGACGACGCTCGTCCGGCGCAGTTCGCTCGAGGATGTCTTCCTCCGCCTGACCGGCCGCTCGCTGGTCGAGTAAGGGTCTCGAGACCGCCGATGACCGCGATCACCGCCAGAGACCGCTCCGGCTTCCGAGTTCCGGGTGTCCGCAAGCTCGAACACAGTCTCTTCGTGTACCGCCGGATCTGGCGCGGGACGTTCTTCGGCACGATCGTCTCGCCCGTTCTGTACCTGACCGCGATGGGCGTCGCGCTGGGCAGCCTCGTACCGAGCATGACGACGTTCGGCGACGTGCCGTACATCGTCTTCCTGGCGCCCGGCCTGGTTGCGGCACAGGCGATGCAGACGGGCACGATGGAATCGTCCTGGCCGCTGTTCGCCGGCTTCAAGTGGAACAAGACGTTCGAGGCGATGATCCAGACGCCGCAGGGCGTCCGCGACATCGTCATCGGTCACCTCTACTGGCTGATCGTTCGGCTGGCGATCGTGACCGGCGTGTTCCTGATCGTCGCGTTCATCTTTGGGGCGCTCACCTCGCCGACCGCGATCTTCGCCTGGCCGGCCGCGATGCTGACGGGCATCGCATTCGGCATGCCGATGGCCGCCTGGACGGCGTCGCGCAAGTCGGAACAGTCCTTCGCGTTCGTGTTCCGCTTCATCATCACGCCGCTGTTCCTGTTCAGCGGCACGTTCTTCCCGATCGAGCAGCTGCCCGACTTTCTCGAGGCGATCGCCTGGCTCACACCGCTCTTCCACGGCGTCGCCCTGACGCGCGGCCTGGCCATCGGCCACCTCGAGGATCCGGCCGTGCTCGCCATCCACGCCGCCTACCTGATCGTGATGCTCGGCATCGGGGTGTGGCTGGCCATGCGCACCTTCCGCAAGAGGCTCGTCGTCTGATGGCCGCTCCTCCGGTCGCGCGTCCATCCGCGTCGCGCAGCAGCGTCACCCGGGTCCTGCCCTTTGGCAGCCGGCACTCGGTCCACATCCTCGAGCGCAACCGGTTCATCTTCCGACGCGGCTGGATGGTCATCTTCTCGGGTTTCTTCGAGCCGGTCTTCTTCCTGCTCGGCATCGGCTTCGGCCTTGGCGCTCTGATCGGCACGGTGACTGGGCCCGACGGGACGCAGATTCCGTACGCGGTCTTCGTCGCGCCGGCGCTGCTCGCCGCGGCCTCGATGAACGGCGCGGTTTACGACTCGACCAATATGTTCTTCCGGCTGCGCTACGAGAAGGCCTACGACGGCATGCTCGCGACACCCATGAACGTCGGCGACATCGCGCTGGGCGAGATCATCTGGGCGCTAGGCCGCGGCGCGCTGTACGGCCTCGGCTTCCTTGCCGTGATGTTCGCCTTCGGCCTCGTGCCCTCGCCGCTCGGAGTGCTTGCACTGCCGGCGTCGATGCTGATCGGCTTTGCGACGGCCGCGGCCGGCCTCGCGGCAACAACGTTCATGCGCAGCTGGCAGGACCTCGACCTGCTCTTCGTCATCACCCTGCCGCTGTTCCTGTTCAGCGGCACGTTCTTCCCGATCGACACGTTTCCCGAGCCACTGCGCACGATCGTGCAGTTCTCGCCGCTCTATCGCGGCGTCGACCTCGTGCGAGGCTTGACGACCGGTGTGGTCGGCATCTCGCAGGTCATCGACGTGATCTACCTGCTCGTGATGGGCTTCGCCTTCTCGTACCTCGCCTCGCGCCGCCTGGGAAAGATGCTCCTCAAGTAGCGCCCCGTCAGTCGCGTGGTGACTGACACGTCCGCCGAAGCACTCGCATTACGACCCAGCCGCCCCTCCAGCGGTCATATCATGCACGCAGCGCATCGCACGCCCGCGGAACAAGAGATTCGGGTCTCGCTGGCGGATCCGCCTGACGTATCAGTCGCGCGGTGACTGAACCACCGACAGCCAGGCAAGCCCGGGCTACATCACGGCGAGGGCGCGTTCGATGGCGAGGTCCGAGCGTAGCTGGCGATCGACCAGGGCGCGGATCTTGTAGCCGACGCTTACCCCCTTGTCGGTGAGCGTCGGCGGTGCGTCGGCCGGGACCTGGATCTTGAAAGTGGCGCCACCGCGGAACGCCGACGGATCGACGACCTGCGACCAGAGCACGAGGTCGCCGAGGCCGTTCGGCGCCTCGACGTCGGCCTGCAGCTCGAGCCTGCCGCCGCGACCGGAGCCGGCGCCCGGCCAGTTGACGGTCACGTCGATCTCCGAGCCGGCCACGATCGGCGGCAGCGGCGTGACGGAGATCGTGGCGTCACCCACTGACCACGCGTCGAAAAGCGCGCCAGGCGCGAGCGTCACCGCTCCCGAGCGCAGGTAGTCGATGTTCTGGGCGACGGGAACGAGCGTCGCGATGCGCGCGTCGCTCCCCATCGAGATGTCCCACTTCGCCTCCAGCGCCCAGGCCAGGATCGCGCTGCCCATGTGCGCCGACACCGGGCCGAGGCGTGGTGCGGGAAGGTTGAAATCGGCCGTGAACTGCTGGCCCGAGCTCAACTGGGCGGGGAGTGCCGGCTGGCTGAACGGCAGCTCCTCGAACGTGTCGCCGCCTATCTGCACCCATTGCTCGCTGCGCGTCACGTTGCCCTTGCTGTCGCGCTCCTCCTTCGAGCGTCGCTGCTCGGTGATGAGCACGCCGATCAGGCGGACCATCGCCGAGCGCGCCGAGATGTCGCGCTGGGCCGTCACGCTCAGAGTTCCGGCGATCGCCTCGCCGATGCGCACCGGGCCGTTGATCGCGAACTCGCCTACCAGGCCGTTGGTCATCGGCTGGACGAGCTCCTCCATCGAGATCGCGGCCAGCGGGTGGCTGCCCGAGGGGCCGATCAGTCGATTGCCCGCCACCGCGTCGAAAGGCTCGGGCAGGCCGACGCCCATGCCGCCGCCGATGCCGAAGTTGGTCCAGCCGCTAAGGCTGCTGCCGCTGCTCAGGGCAGCCGCTCGAAAGCCATTCATCGCAACTCCAAATCTCGATGTGTCCGGGGTGTCGATTTGTCGGACGACCGTTCGTAGTTAGGTTGAAACGGTCGAATTCGAGCCGTGACAACAGGGTTCAACAGGGAGGTTACCCAATGGGAAGCAACGTCATCCACGTCGAAGTAGTGGGCAAGGACGGAGCCAAGCTGCAGAAGTTCTACAGCGACGTTCTGGGCTGGAGCTTCGACACCAACAACCCGGGCGGCTACGGGATGATCCGCCAGGGCGATCTCAGCGCCGGCGTCGGCGCCTCGAACGACGGTGGCCCGGGCCACGTCACGTTCTACATCCAGAGCGACGATCCGCAGGGCGTGCTCGACAAGGCTGCCGCCAGCGGTGGCCAGGTGATCATGCCGTTGACCGAGGTCGCGCCGGAGACCACGGTGGCGCTGTTCGCAGATCCTGAGGGTCACGTCATCGGCATCATGTAGCCGATCCCGACGCTCCTCTTTGACCGGCGCT
>DASQLS010000085.1:0-5246 GCA_035629915.1 Candidatus Limnocylindrales bacterium
GTCGCGCCTGTGCAGCGTTGCCGAGCCGGGCCAGATCCTGATCAGCGGTCGCGCCTATTCGCGCGTCGAGCCCAACTTCGATGCTAGCTCGATGGGCACGCTCGACCTCAAGGGTTTCAGGCGGCCGGTCGAGGCATTCACGTTGGTTGGCGAGCGCCAGCCCGCTTGAACGCCGGCACGCCGAAGCGCGTCGTCGTCACCGGCGGGGCCGGCTTCATCGGCCGAGCCATCGTCGGGCTGCTTGCCGCCCGCGGCGATCAGGTCGTCGCCCTGGTTCGTGATCCGGACCGGGCACAGTTCCTGAAGCACGATCGCGTCACACTCCAGGCGAGCGATCTTTCCAGCGTGGCGCAGCTGGCGGCCCAGATGCGCGGTGCCGACGCGATGCTCCACGGTGCCGGCTCCTACCGCGTGGGCATCAAGCGAAGCGAGCACCAGCGGATGTGGGATGCGAACGTCGGCGCGACCGAGCGCGTCCTCGACGCGGCGATCAGCGCCGGAATTCCGCGCATCGTCTACATCTCGACGGTCAACGTCTTTGGCGACACACATGGCGTAGCGGTCGATGAGAGCTATCGGCGCGATCTCGCCGAAGGGTTCGTCTCGTACTACGACGAGACGAAGTTCCGCGCCCACGAAGCGGCCGAGAAGCGCATCGCCGACGGCGCTCCGATCGTCATCGTCCAGCCCGCTCAGGTCTATGGACCAAACGATCACTCCCTCGCCAGCGCGCAACTCGAGCAGGCTCACGCCGGCAAGCTGCGCTACCTCGCGCTGGCAAACGCCGGCATGGCCTGGGTACATGTCGACGATCTCGCCACGGGCATCATCGCGGCGCTCGACCGGGGTCGCATTGGCGAGAAGTATGTGTTTGCCGGCGATTGCCTTCGAATGGGTGAGTCGATTGGCGTCGCCGCGCGGGTCGGCGGTCGGAAGCCGCCCAAGCTGACCCTTCCGACCGGCTTGCTCAAGCTGATGGCACCGATCAACGACGGCCTCGGTGGCTTGCCCGGGATGCCTGACAACCTCGCCGAGACGATCAGCTCCGGCGACGGCGTGACCTACTGGGCGCGGCACGACAAGGCGACCCAGGAGCTCGGCTTCGAGCCGCGCTCGCTTGAGCAGGGCGTGACCGACACGTGGGGTTCGAAGGGCTCGCCGCGCCGGACGTAACCCACTCGCAACTAACCTGCCGCCCACCGACCGGCGGTTAGGCCGTAAACTTAGCGGCAGATGCAGCGCGAGCTCCCCATGTTCCAAGCACCGGGACAGTCCGGCCATGCCCCTCACCAGCCGCCGACGATCGCGATGGGTGGGGGCACTTTCGCTGAACCCGCTGCCGACGGAAGCACGGCCATGCGCCGCCACCCCGAGTGGATCAAGGCGCGGCTGCCGAGCGGCGAGAACTACCAGGATCTGAAGCGCATCATGCGCGGCCTGACGCTCAACACGGTTTGCGAGGAGGCCCACTGCCCCAACATCGGGGAGTGCTGGGACCAGCGCACGGCGACGATCATGATCCTCGGCGACGTGTGCACCCGGGCGTGCGGCTTCTGTGCCGTCAAGACCGGTCGGCCCACGTGGAACGACGAAGACGAGCCGCGCCGGGTCGCAGAGGCAATCGCTCAGATGAACCTCGAGCACGTCGTCGTAACCAGCGTTGCTCGCGACGACCTCCCTGACGGTGGCGCGCACATCTTTGCCGAGACCATCCGCGCGCTACGGCGCGAGTCTCCGAGCATGGGCGTCGAGGTGCTGATCCCCGACTTCAACGGTGGCGACGAGCCGCTGCGGACGGTCATGGAGGCCGGGCCCGACATCCTCAATCACAACCTCGAAACGGTCGAGCGACTGCAGAAGCCGGTTCGCAAGCGGGCGCGCTACGGACGCTCGCTCGAGGTCCTCGAGAGGGCCAAGGAGATGGCGCGCGACATCACCGGCCGCGACGGAACGGTGCACACCAAGTCGAGCTTGATGGTCGGCCTGGGCGAGACGCGCGCGGAACTCAGCACGGCATTTGTCGATCTAAGGAAGGTGGACTGCGACGTGCTCACGATCGGCCAATACCTGCGCCCGTCTGAGCAGCACCTGCCCATCGAGCGTTACTATCATCCCAGCGAATTCACAGAGATGAAGGCCGAGGCCATGGCCCTTGGCTTCAAGCACGTCGAATCAGGCCCACTCGTCAGATCGAGCTATCACGCCCGAGACCAGGTACCGGAGGAAGCGCGCCTCCGTCGCAGCGCCCGTCAGAGGGCGCTCGCCGCAAACGGCCTGAGCTAATCGTCACAGGGGACAGATGACTACCGAGACCAAAACCTTCGAGGTACGAGAGCCGCTGCGCGGCCTCAACTGGCGACGACTCACTGCAGTCGCCGCGATCAGCGTCGTTTCCATCGTCGTGCTTGCCGCGGTGATCGCCTTCGCGTACGCGAGCATGAACTCCGGTCGCGTGCTCCCCGGCGTGACTGTCGGCGAGGTCCCCGTCTCGGGTCTCGCGCCGGCTGAGGTCGAGCAGCTCCTCCGAGCTGAGCTTCCAGATGTCGGCGAAGGCAGCCTTCAGCTCCACATCGGCGGCATCGACCACGAGGTCCCGTACTCGGAGATCGGTCGCGAGTACGACATGGACACGATGCTCAACCAGGCAATGGGCGTGGGCCGTGCCGGTAATCCGCTGGATCAGCTGGCGAACCAGCTGCGCGGAATGTTCGGCACGGTCGAGCTCGCGCCGATCGTCGTCTACAACTCGGAGCTGCTGACCTCGCGCGTCGCGTCCATCGCTCATGCCGCTCAGGTCACGCCGTCGAACGCATCGATCACCTACGAGAACGGCGAGTACGTCGTGACTCCGGGCATCGATGGACGGTCGGTCAATGTCGACGAGGTCGTGGCCCAGGCCCTAGCAGCTGTCAGTGGCGCAACGGTCGGCGATACCAGCGTCGTCGTCGAACCGATCATCATTCCGGCCGACATCGACACCCCCGCCGCCCAGGCTGCGGTCGACAAGGCTCGACTCGTCTCGGCCAGCCCGCTCCTGCTTTCGAGCGGCCTGCAGAGCTCGACCGTCCCCGTCGAGACGCTGCGCGAATGGGTCCGGCTCGAGGAGACATCCCCCGGCACCTGGGAGCTGATGATCGATCGCGCTGCAGTGGATCAGTACGTCACCAGCCTCAAGGCACAGACGGACCGGCCCGCGGTCGATGCCACGCTCACCTTCGAGGGCGTCGACCCGGTCGTCGCTCCGAGCCAGGTCGGCGCAGAGCTCGACGCGGCTGCTGCCGGTGATGGCATCGTCGCCGCGCTCATCAGCCGTGGCGGCGGAAGTGATGCACCGGAGGTCGCGCTGGCGATCGCGCCGCTCGAGCCGGCCTTCACCACCGAGGAGGCCCAGGCTCTCGTCGGCAGGGTCGAGCTGCTCGGCTCATGGACCACCAACTACGTTCCCAGCAACCACAACTTCAACGGCATCAACATTCGCCGCCCGACCGAGCTGATTGACGGCACGGTCGTCCAGCCCGGCGAGGAGTTCGACTTCGTTGAGGTCGCCGGGCCGATCACGCGCGCCAACGGCTACGGCGACGGCGCCGCGATCATCGGTGGCAACACGCGCGACGAGGGCGTCCTCGGGGGAGGGCTCTGCTCAGCGTCGACCACGCTCTACAACGCAGCTCTGCGCGCAGGCTTCGAGCTCGGTGCGCGTCGCAACCACGCCTACTACATCAACCGCTACCCGGTCGGCCTCGACGCCACGATCTGGATCAGTGGCTCGTATGTCCAGACGATGGAGTTCATCAACGACTCCGAGTACCCGATCGTCATCCGCGGCATCAACGCCCGCAAGAAGGTCACCTACGAGATCTGGGGCGTGTCCGATGGCCGCACCGTCAGCCTTTCGAAGGCCGACGTCCAGAACGAGCGCGAGGCCAAGAACTATTACGAGTTCACCGACGAGCTGGCGCCGCGCCAGACCGAGCGCGACGAGTACGCGGCCGACGGCTTCACGTCATCGGTCACGCGAACTGTGCGCGACGCGAACGGCAACATCATTCACGAGAACACGATCCGCTCGAACTACCGTCGAGTGGATGGCATCGTCAAGGTTGGCCGGATGGCCGGTGACCCGCCGGCCGGTACGCGTATCCCGTACAGCCAGGGCCTACCGCCTGCTCCGAACCCGAATCCGACCGACCCGCCAGGTCCCGACCCGACCGACCCGCCGACCTCCGGCGAGCCGGTTGCGAAATTCGGCTACTCAATCGCCAACAAGGGCAAGGTGTTCTTCAGCAACACCAGCACCGGGGCGACGAGCTACCTGTGGGACTTCGGTGACGGAACGACCTCCGGCGCGCGAAATCCGAGTCACAAGTTCGCTGTCGGCGACCACACTGTGACCCTCACCGTGACGAATGCGGACGGTGAGAGCGCGTCGCGCTCGAAGTCTTTCACTATCCAGGGTGGCGACCCCGATCCTGATCCATCCGATCCGCCCACAGAGCCTCCGACCGATCCGCCCACGGAGCCACCGCCGGACCCACCCGGAGACGGTTAGAACACTCGTTCTATAATCGGTGGATGCTGCGGACGGAGTACCGCGAGGAGCCGTGCAAGTCGGCCCTCAATCGGGTCAAGGGAATGGGCTTCGGCTGGTCACTGAACCCGTACATGGGCTGCGCCCACCAGTGCACCTTCTGCTACGTCCGTGCCTTCGAGCGCCGCGCCGAACGTCCGTCTGACGATCGCTACGGCTCATCGATCCGAGTCAAGACCAACGTCGCCGACGTCCTGCGCCGCGAGCTCGCGCGCAAGTCGTGGAAGGGCGAGCTGGTGGCAGTCGGCGCCGCGACGGATCCGTACCAGCCGGCCGAGGGTCGCTTCGAGCTGACGCGTGCCTGCCTTACCGTGATGGCCGAGGCTGCCAACCCGTTCAGCATCATCACCCGCGGTCCGATGATCGTCCGCGACATCGACGTGCTCACTTCGGCAGCAACCCGTGCGGACGTGTCGGTCAACTTCTCCGTTCCTACGCTCGACGACCGGATCTGGCGCTACACCGAGCCGCACACGTCGCCGCCGATTCAGCGGCTGCGCGCGATGCGCCGGCTGGTCGATGCCGGGATCAACGCCGGCGTCGGCATCGCGCCTATCCTGCCCGGTCTATCGGACGATCCGCAGCTCTTGGCCGACGTCGTCAAGGCGGCCCGCGACCATGGCGCCACGCACGTCTGGGCCAACGTCCTCTACCTCCG
>DASQLS010000086.1:0-14835 GCA_035629915.1 Candidatus Limnocylindrales bacterium
AGCGCCTCGGCCTGGGGCGCAAACGACTCCGTTTCCTTGTCGAGCGGCAGGCCCTTCGGGCGGACAGAGGTTCGGTTCGCGTCGACGACGTAGATCAGCCCTGAGTCCCGGTCGCGCAGCACGTCGAGCTCGCCGTATTCGATGCCGATGGCCTCGGCGAAGCGCAGCACGGTCTGCTCCTCGGCCTCGGTGATGTAGTCACGCGTCTCGCTCGGCAGCGTGAGCTCGGTACCGGTGAACCAGTTGGGGTAGGCGCGCCACTTGGCGTACGTGAACAGGAGTCGGCTCGCCCACAGCACCAGCCTGAGCTGTTCGACGCGGCCATCGGCGACTCGGGCGTCTACCAGGCGCTGGTAGACCATGTCGGATCGTGGCTGATCGATCGGTCCGTCGACCACCTGGCCGCCGTGCTTGCCATTCTCCTGTGGCTTGACCACGATCTGTCCGCGCGTCGCCTTAGGGTCGACCGAGATCGAGTAGCCGGCCGTCTCCGCCCAGATCCGATCGACCTCGCCCTTCGAGATGTCGAGACAGCGCCGATTCACCGCGTTACCGGGCAGGCGTTTCGCGGCTGTCGGAGAAAACCATGTGCCGGTGTCCCAGGCGAAGGTCAGCTGATCGTCGCGCGGCGTGTTGCCGATGCGCACCGGCAGCCGCGCAAGGACATGGGCCATCGATGCATTCGGGCCGGGCAGCATCGGGTAGAAGTTGACTGTCGGCGCTTCGGCCGGCTGGCGCGCATTGTGCTCGCGCTGCAAGAGCTTGGCCTGCGCCCAGCGCCTGGTGCAGCGGAAACCCACGCGCCCGCGCCAAGGGTCGGGCAGCGATCGGTAGATCGGGATCTTGCGCGCCATCCTCAGCCTACCGCCATGCGCGCGCGTGCCGCCGCGCCCGGCTTGCCCGCCCCGGCGGGTGGGTACCCCATCAACGCCAGACCCTCCGCGAAAGCAGCGAACCGGTCCTGCTGGGCGTCGGTCAAAGCCTCTCGCCAGCCACCGGCGCGGCCGGCGAGAATGAGTGACAATCCGGTGCGCAACGCGGTCTTGCTGAACACGGGCGGATTGGCCAGCCGCCCCTCCGCCTCGGCACGCTTCATGTTCTCGACCGAGCAGCGCTCGGCGACTCGCACGGCGTCGCTTCGGCTGAAGGGCAGCTTCAGCCAGTCGGCGAGTCGTTCGAGCTCGGCCGGCGTGTCCGCCTTGAGGTCTTCGAACCTGATCCGGTGGACGTCGGCCCGTCCGTGCTCCTTCGCCGCCGACCACGACACCAGGTGCTGCTGCCAGGTGCCAAAGGCGTCTACCCGGCCGGCGAGGAAGGCGTTGACGTGATGGTCGAACGAGGCAGCCTTGTCGTCGCCCGCACGAATCGTGATCTTGCCGATGCGCTGCAGGAAGTTGAAGTACGAGATGCACACATCGCGCGGATCGCGGACGAGATGAATCGCTCGTCGATAGAAGCTGTTGAAGGGTTCGTGGGTCTTGATCAGTCTGCCGCCGGCCGGCACAAGCGACGGGGTGGCGCCGTGTTTGCCGACGTAGGGAACGGTGTTTGAGATCGTTACGAACGAGGCATCGCCACTCAGCATCTCGGTCAATAGGAAGCGCAACCAGACCGAGCCCGATCGCGGATACGAAGCCAGGAAGACGTCGTTCGGCAGCAGGCCCCGGTGGGCGATGGTCATCGTGCGCAAACGGCGAATGGGCGACCTTCGGTAGCAGCGGCGGGCGAGTCCCGCACCATCTGAACCCGGCGCTATCCGACCAGCCACGCGGGGCAGACTAGCGGGCGAGGACCACCCTGTTGCGACCTTCACGCTTGGCACGATATAGCGCGTCGTCGGCGTCGGCCAGCAGCCGCTTCACGTCGCTTTCGTGGTCGTCGGCCACGGCCACGCCGACCGACACGGTGACTCGCTCGCCGATGCCCATCTGGACCGGGTCGAGCCGCGCGATGTGGGTCCGGACTCGCTCCGCTACCTCGACCGCCTGGTCCGGACTCGCTCGACGAAGCACGACAGCGAACTCCTCGCCGCCGTAGCGCGCCGGCGTGTCGTCGGCACGGACGGCGTCAAAGATGCTCTGGGCTACGGCGCGCAGCACTCGGTCGCCGGTGGTGTGGCCGTAGCGGTCGTTGAGGCCCTTGAAGTTGTCGAGGTCGATCATCAGCGCCCCGAGGCGATCCACGGCGCGGCGGTGTGGTCCGACCGTCGCGAGGAACTCCTCCAGGTAACGCCTGTTTGGCAGGCCGGTCAGCGCGTCGACGTTGGCGCGGATCTCGGCCTCCTCGAAGGCAAATGCGCGCGATAGCGCGGCCGACAGCTCGCGGGCCGAGAACTCGAGCAGCTCGCGATCTGCGTCGGTCCATTCGCGCTGGTTGCGGCGCGACAGGATGAGCGCACCGACGATGTCGTCGTCGGCGCCGAGCGGCGCGGCGAGCGTGTTCGAAAGGGCGTAGGTGCCGGCGAGACGGATTGCCAGGTCGTCGGCAACGCGCTGCGCCGTGCGGCGGCCGCTTTGCCGCTTGCCGCGCCGAACATCCGATTCGCGGTCCGGATCGAGGACGCCGGCGGGCAGTATCGAACGTGCCGGCGGGATCATCGCCCGGCTCGAGACGAGCGTCGTCTCGACGACTCGATGGACGGGCCTGAGGCGGGCGACGACGATGTGATCGGCGTCTGCCGAGTGGCGCAGCTCGTCGACGATCGACTCGACAATCGCCTCGGGCGATCCGGAGCGCGACATGCCCTGCAGCATCCGCGTGACTCCGGCGTCGCGCGACGCGCGGGCATCGTCGAGCCGGCGCTCGATGCGCAGGCTGGCCGCAAGGGCAATTGCCAGGATCAGCACGGCGATGACCTGCAGGCCACTGATGAAGTCGGTCGGCGAACGCGAGAGTCCGATCAGCACGGTGATCGCTACGACGGTCAGCGAAACGGCCAGGATCTGCTTGGCCCGGCGCAGCTTCAGACGGTCCGTGGCATCGCCGTGCGCCTGGGGATCGAAAGCGACCAGGTCCTGTTCTGCCGGCTGGCCCTGATCGGGCTTTTCCCGAGACTCCTTCACGCCCGACGCTGCCACGTGGACGGATTGGCTCATCTGAGCCAAGGATCAGGCGGTGCGGAGCGCCTGTCGAGGGTCGATTAAGTACCAGTCCGGTGCAGTCAGACGCCGTCCTGTTGGGCGTGTTGCGGAGGACTTATGGCCGTTCGAGCGCCCAGCGATATACCTCGAGATGCTCGGCCGCGACGTCGTCCCAGCTTCTCCGAGCGGCGCGGGCGCGACCAGCTTCGACGAGCGTGTCGCGCTCGGCAAGCGCCCGGCGCAAGCCACGGGCGATGTCGGACGGATCAAACGGATCGACGAGCACCGCCGCGCCGCCGGCGGCTTCGGGCATCGCTGTTCGGTTCGATGCGACCACGGCGGCGCCGTGACTCATCGCGTCAAGGATGGGCATGCCGAAGCCCTCGTAGATCGACACGTACGCCACGGCGCCGCTCGAACGGGTCAGTGTCGCGAGCGCCGCCGGCGGCTGATAGCCGGCGAAGACGATTCGCTCCGCGACGGCACTCGATCGGGCGCGCTCGAGGATCGGTCCGTAGCGCCAGCCGGGATTGCCGGCGAGTACGAGGCGCAGCTCGGGGTAATCGGCTGCGACGAGCTCGAACGCCTCGATCAGCCGCGCGAGATTCTTGCGCGGCTCGAGCGTTCCGACGGCGAGGACGAACCTGCCCTCCTCCAGGCCGAGGGAGGCCAGTGGGTCGACGTCATCGGTCGCCTCTGCCCCATATACCGGCGCCGGTGCGTGCGGGATCACGGTGATCCGGCGGCGCGCCACGGTCAGCCGCTCGAGCTCGCGTCGGGTCCAGTCGGACGGCACGACGATCGCCCGGGCACGCGCGAGCGACCAGAGCATCACCGGCACCGTCGCCAGCCGGGCGACCGGATGCGTGCCGGGAAGGCGAACGAGCGACAGATCGTGGACGGTCAGAACGTACGGCAGGCGCGTGCCGAGTGGCGCGGCGGCGTTTGTGTAGTGGACGAGCCGAGCCCGGCTTCGCCGCGCCTGGCCGTCGGCGTAGAGCTGTAGCCAGCTGTGGTAGTTGGGCGAGCGGAACGGCTCGCGGTCGACCAGCGCCAGCGAGTCGAGTGCCGGCGTGACCGTCCTGACGCCGATCAGCGCGAGCGAGCCGTTCATCGACGAGGCAAGACCGCGGGCCAGGCTCGCTGCGTAGATGCCCACGCCCGCCGGCTGCACGTGGACCGGACCAACGTCGAGCGCCAGCCGCAGGCCGCCTGGAGTCGAACGCGATTCGCTCACCCCCTAAGCATGAGATATGAGCGCGAGCGCGGCGACGCCGGATTGCTAATCTCTTGCGCGTGCCCAGCCACTATCCGGTAACCGTCGTGATCCCGAGCATGCGCGGCTGGCCGCGCATGAGCATCGCCCTCGACAGCCTGCTGCCCCAGGTGCGCCGGGTCGGCGGGCAGCTGATCGTTGCCGACGGCAGCAACGGACGACGCCCCACTGCCGTGGCCGAATCGGCCGACGTCATCTGGCTGTCGATGCCCCGGGCGACGGTCTTCGAGCTTCGCCAGGCAGCCTACAGACGCGCCGCGGCCGACATCATCTGCGTGACCGAGGACCACTGCGCACCGGCCGACGATTGGTTGTCGACCATCATCGACGCTCACGCCGAGGATCCCGAGGCTGCGGTCATCTTCGGCGCCGTCGAGAACGGGAGCACCGAGCACGCCGTCGATTGGGCGCTGTATTGCGCGGGCTACGGCGCCCTCGCTCCGCCACTGCCGGTCGACACGACCGCCAACCCGGGCCACGCCAACACGAGCTGGAAGAAATCGGCCTTCGAGCGCGTCCCGCCGACCGGCGAGCGAGTGCTCGAGTTCGTCTACAACGCCGCTCTCCGTGAATCCGGGGCGCGCGTCGTTGCTGACGACCGATTGCGCGTTCGCCACTTCCAGTGCGAGCCGGTCGAGCCCACGATGGAGCTGTTCTTCCACAACGGCCGTGCAATTGCCGCCATCCGCCGCCCATACATGGCCGCCCACGACTGGGCACGCGTCGTTGCGCCGCATCTGCTGGCCGGCTATCGAACCGCACGCACGCTGCGCCGCGTGTGGGACAAGCCGTTCCGCGGCGCCGCCCTGCGCGCGACGCCGTACATCGCGCTGCTGCACCTGGCCCACGCCGTAGGCGAGGGCGTTGGATACGTTTACGGATCTGGAGACAGCGGGAGGCACCTTCATTGACCGACGCGTTACCGATCACCGCCCTGATCGCCACGATTCGCGGCTGGCCGGCGGCCAAGCCGGCGCTCGAGCATCTCGTTCGGCAGACAATCGCGGCCGGCGGCGAGGTGATCGTCGCCGACGGATCGGGCAAGTCGGCGCCGACTGACGACGAGATAGCCGCGCTCGGGGGTCCGGTGACTTGGCTCTCAAAACCAGGCGCGTCGGTGTTCCAGCTCCGCCTCGCGGCATACCGGGCGTCGCGCGGCGAAGTCGTCGCCGTGACCGAGGACCACTGTTACGCAGCGGCCGACTGGGTCGAGCGGCATCTCGCGGCGCACGAGCGATTTCCAGAGGCCGGGGTGGTGGGTGGCGCCGTGCTCAACGGCACCGACCAGAAGCTGGTCGACTGGGCCGCCTTCTTCCTGACCCAGGGGCCGTTCATGCCGCCACTTCAGAATGGTCTCGCCGAGCGCGTCTCGGGCCCGGCCAACTGCTCGTACAAGCGCCGCGTTCTGGAGCGCCTCGGTGGCGACGATGAGCAGGGCGTGATCGACTTCCTCGAGCTGCCCGAGGCGCTCGAAGGCGAGCGACTGGCGGCCGACGACTCGATTCGCGTGCTGCACCACCAATCGCAGGGCATCCTGGGTACCTCGCTCGCCGAGTTCGACAACGGCCGCACCATTGCCGGCTATCGCCGGCGCGAGATGGAGCGCGGCGACTGGCTGCGCATCGCCGGCGCGTCGGTGCTGCCGATGTATCGCTCGGTTCGCGCTCTGCGCATCGTCGGCCAAAAGGAGCGGCCGGAGGGGATGCGTCTGAGAGCCGCCCCGGCGCACGTCTGGTTCCAGTACTGCGCGATGGCGGGCGAGCTGCTCGGCTACGTGGCTGGTCCCGGCGACAGCCCGCATCGACTGTACTGATCATGGATCGACCGCCGCTGACGATCGTCATCGGCACCGGCGAGGGCTGGCCCTACGTCCGGGATCTGCTCGGCGCCATTCGGGCCGATGCCGAGGCGGCCGGCGCGGAGATCGTCATTGCCGACGGCAGCGCAGCGCCCGAGCCGTCGCGCGACGAGATCGGCCCCGCCGTGCGCTGGATCAAGATGGACGCACCATCGGTCTTCTGGCTATACGCGCGGGCGCTGCACGAGGCGCGCGGCGAGGTCGTGGCACTGACCGAGGATCACGCGATCCCGCGACCGGGCTGGGTGCCGGCAATCATCCGCGCCCATGCCGATCACCCCGAGGCGGCCGCGATCGGCGGCGCCATCGAGAACGGCTCAACCGAGTCACTGCTCGACTGGGCGAGCTACTTCAGCGCCCAGGGGCCGCACATGGGGCCGCTCGGCGACCGGGCGGTGCGCATGACGACCAACGAGGCGAACGTTTCGTACAAGCGCTGGGCGCTCGAGGATCTCGACGACAACGACGGCCTCGGCTTCATGGCCATCCTGCACAACCGCCGCCTGGCGGAGAGAGGCGCCATCCTGCGCGACGACGATCGGATGGTCGTCGATCACATGGAGACGATCGGCTTCGTCGGCCAGACATCGATCCACTTCCACAACGGCAGGTCGATCGCCGGCTTTCGTCGGCGCAACGGCATGAGCGGCGAGGAATGGCTGCGCATGGGCGTGTCGCTCGTCCTGCCGGCCTGGCGCACGGTGCGCATCGTGCGCAGCGGCCTGGCCAAGGGCCGCCAGCGCGACAAGCTGCTCGCCAGCGCGCCGTGGACATTGTGGCTCGAGTACGCGCAGGGCCTGGGCCACCTGGCCGGCTACGCGACCGGGCCGGGCGACAGCCCCAGCCACCTGCGCTGAGCGCGGCGGACACCACGTGCCCGACGTCGCCCTGGTCCACGACTACTTCGTCCAGGACGGCGGCGGCGAGCGAGTCGCGATAGAGCTGTCGCGCCTGCTGCCCGCCGCCGAGATCTACACCAGCTTCTTCGACGCGAGCATCTTCGGCGACCGGATCGACCCCGCGCGCGTCCATAGCTGGCCGCTTCAGGGCCGCGTCAGCACGCGCGACTTCCGCCGGCTGGTGCAGCTCTACCCCCTCTACTTCTCGGCGCTCGACCTGCGCGACGCCCACCTGGTGGTCAGCAGCTCGTCGGCGTTCGCGAAGGCCGTGCGCACGTCGCGCCGCGCCATCCATGTGAGCTACATCCACACGCCGATGCGCTTTGCCTACGACCCAGCCGCGTACTTCAGCCAGTCGAGCTTCGGCATTGCCGCGCGGGCAGCCGGCCAGATACTTCGCGCGCCGCTGGCGATGTGGGATCGGCGCACCGCGCGCCAACCGGACATCCTGGTTGCCAACTCCGAGACGGTGCGCCAGCGCATCCGCGAGCACTGGGGCCGCGACGCCGAGGTCATCCATCCACCGGTCTCGGTCTCCGAGTTCGAGGTCTCGAGGCGTGACGACGGCTTCCTGCTGATCGCCGCGCGACTGCTCGCCTATCGACGGATTGATGTCGCGGTCCGCGCGGCGACGGCCGCGCGGCGCCAGCTGGTGATCGTCGGCGACGGACCGGAGCGCGAGCGGCTCGAGTCGCTCGCCGGGCCGACCGTGCGCCTCACCGGCTGGCTCCCGCGAACCGAGCTGATCGACCTGTTCGCGCGCTGCCACGCCTACGTCGTGCCCGGCGAGGAAGACTTCGGCATTGCCCCGGTCGAGGCAATGGCCGCCGGCAAGCCGGTCGTCGCGCTCGCTCGCGGCGGCGTCGGGGAAAGCGTCGTCGATGGCGTGACGGGCGTGCTCTTCGACGATCAGTCGCCGGCCGGGCTGGAGCAGGCGCTCGAGCGACTCGACGGCCTGACCCTCGATCCGGCGGCCATACGTGCCCGGGCCGAACACTTCGATCGCGCCCGCTTCTTCGACGAGTGGCGCGCGCTGTTCGTCAGGCTGGGCGTTGATCCCAACCTTTATCGAATGAGCGTCGACTGACGCAGTGACTAGCTGACGCAGTGACTAACGGAGCTCTCCGGCCGCGGCTCAACTTGCTCACACTCCTCGCCCTGTTGACGACCATTGCCTGTGGCGGCGCTCCGGCGCAGACGCCGCCGGCCACGCTGCCCGCCGGGTCGTTGATTGCCGATTGGCCGGCGGCGGCACGCCCGGCGCCGGGGGAGCCCGCCGGGTTGCCCGCGGGATTCAGCGATGAGCTCGTTGTGGGCGAGCTCGATCAGCCGGCCGCGCTGCGCTTCCTGCCCTCGGGCGACCTGGTCGTCGCCGAGCAACGCGGGGTGGTCACTCGATTCGGCGGCACAGATTTCGCCGGCTCGAACGTCCTGATCGACGTGAGAACCGCCGTCTTCAACTGGAACCAGTTCGGGCTGCTCGGGCTTGGCATCGATCCCGAGTTCGGAGACGAGCCCTACATCTATCTCGCCTTCACGCTCGATGCAGGGCCTGCCGGTGCTCCCCCGGTCCACGGCGTGCCCGGCGCCGACAGCGATGACTGTCCGGGCGGACGCCTGAAGTGCGTCTCGAGCGGTCGGTTGTCGCGGTTTCGGATGGAGCCCGACGCAGCGGCGGCCGAGGAGGTCCTGCTCGAGGACTGGTGTTTCATCCAGAACCACACCGTGGGCACGATCGCCTTCGCGCCCGACGGCGCCCTTCTGCTCGGATCCGGCGACGGCGCCGACGGCCGCGACGTCGATTTCGGGCAGTCATCGACTCCTCCGAACGCGTGCGACGACCCACCGGTCACGCGCGGCGTCGCACCAGAGCCTCGAACCTCCGAGGGAGGGTCGCTGCGCAGCCAGGACCTGGCTACTCGGTCCGATCCGCTGACACTCGACGGCACCCTGCTGCGCCTCGATCGCGCCACGGGCGATGGGCTGGGCGACAACCCGCTCGGCGACGATGAAGAGGCCAACGCCCGGCGCGTCATCGCCACCGGCCTGCGCAATCCCTTTCGCTTCACAATCCGACCGGGCACGAGCGAGATCTGGATCGCCGACGTGGGCTGGACGGGCTTCGAGGAGATCAACCGGATCGAGGATCCGCTGGCAGGTCCACCACGCAACCTGGGCTGGCCGTGTTACGAGGGACCGCGCCGGCAGCCGGATTTCGACCATCTCGAGAACGGACTATGCGAGGCGCTGTACGAGTCCGAGCCCGAGGAGCTGCTGTTCCCCTACGTCAGCTTCGGCCGACCACCTGCGGCGGAAGGCAGCTGCGAGAGCGGCGGCGCCGCGACCAGCGCGCTGGCCTTCTACGACGGAACTGTGTTCCCCGATCAATACGCCGACGCGCTGTTCTTCGGCGACTCTGCCCGGCGCTGCATATGGGTCATGCCCATTGGCGCGGACGGCCTTCCAGATCCGGATGGGGTGGCCGAGTTCCTGGTCGGGGCCGGGCCGGTCGACCTCCAGGTCGGCCCCGATGGCGCGCTCTACTACGCCGACAACGCCGCCGGCGAGATCCGGCGCATTACCTTCAGCGGCCAATGACCCAGCCAATGATCCGAGTCGTCGTACTCCATCCACGCGACCTCGCCGCCCCGACCCTGGGCGGCATCCAGACGTTCCTGCATGACTTCGTCAAGCACTCCCCCGCCGACTTCGACATCACCGTCGCCGGCGTGACGCAGGATCCGGACGAGCGTCCGATCGGCCGACGCAGCCGGGTTCGGATCGGGAAGCGCGACGCGTGGCTGCTTCCGCTCGCGCCGGCGGGTCGCATGGGACGCAACCCATTGAACCTGTGGCGGATGCTGGGCGCCCAGCTCCGGCTACGTCAATTGCTTCTCGGCCGGCACGCCATCCTGCAGGTCCATCGCCCTTTTCGGCCGCTGGTGCTGGCCGGCCATCGCGGTCCACGCGTCCAGTTCGTGCATCTCGATATCCGCTACTGGCCGGGGCCGTCAGGCTGGCCGCGGCTGGGTCACCTGTACCGGCCGTTCTCCGACTCGGCGATCGAGCGCATGGCGCGCGTGTACGTCGTCAACGAGCCCGGCACCGAGCTGCTCCGTGACGCCCATCCGGCGATGGCGGAGCGCATCGAGTTCATTCCGGTCTGGTTCGACGAGGAGGTGTTCCGGCCGCCGTCGGACTCGGAGCGCGCCGCACTCCGGGTCGCGTTGCTCGACCGCCTGGGAGTGCCCGACGCCGGGCGCGAAGACCGGCTGATCCTGTTTGCCGGCCGGCTCGAGGAGGTCAAGGACCCAGCACTTGCCCTGGCCGCGTTCGCCGATGTTGCGCGCCGCGGCAGGTCCGTGCGCCTGGTCGTTGCCGGCGACGGCGCCCTGCGCGAGGCAATGGACGTCGATACGCGCCAGCTCGGCCTTGCCGAGCGCGTCCATTTCGTCGGCGATCAGGCGCGCGACGAGCTGGCCGAGCTGATGCGCGCCACCGACGTCTTGCTCCTCAGCTCGCGCACGGAGGGTGGCGGGCCACGCGTCGTGCTCGAGGCGCTCGCGTCGGGGATGCCGGTTGTGGCCACGCCGGTCGGCGACGTGGCGCGCACGGTGCGCAGCGGCGTCAACGGCTGGCTGACCACCGGTCACGACGCGGCCGAGTTGGCCGATGGGCTCGAATGGGCGCTCGATCAGCCACTCGACCAGGTTCGAGGCGAAGCGGTTGCCGCCGTCGCGCCGTACACGGCGCGACGCGTGCTCGAGCCGCTATATGCCGCTTATCGGGAGCTGGCGGTTGCCGGTGCCGATGCCCAGCCCGCACCGAGGCGCAGCACCTGACCGTCGCGCACGACGTGACCACGTGACGAGTTCACCGTGTCGACGATCAAGCGCCCCTCGCCATAGACGCGCATCCAGTCAATCGCGGCGTGCGCGACGAGCACGACCAGCAGATCGCTCTCCGAGATCAGCTCGTCCAGGCCGACCGACTCGTACGCGGTGCCGGCGGCGTCGATGATCCGCTCGACATGGGGATCGTGATAGGCGACGTTCGCGCCGCGGTCGACGAGTGTGGCAATGACCGCCGCCGCCGGCGCGTTGCGCGAGTCGCCGATGTTCGCCTTGAACGCGGCGCCAACGACGCCGACCCGGGCGCCAGCGAGGCTCGAACCGGCAGCCGCAAGTGCCTGATCGGCGAGGTCGACCACGTGCTCAGGCATCTGTGCGTTGATGTCGCCGGCGAGCTCCACGAACGGATCGCTCAGGCCGAATTGGCGCGCCCGCCAGGCGAGGTAGTACGGATCGACGGGAATGCAGTGCCCACCAACGCCCGGTCCCGGCCGGAAGGGCATGAAGCCGAACGGCTTGGTCGCTGCGGCGTCGATCACCTCCCACACGTCGAGCCCCATGCGTTCGCACAGCAGTGCGAGCTGGTTGACGAGCGCGATGTTCACGTTGCGGAACACGTTCTCGAGCAGCTTCGCCATCTCGGCCGCGTCGGCCGAGGTCAGCTCGTGCACCTCGCCACCCAGGCGACGCAACAGGGCTGCAGCACGCGCAGTGTCGGCGGGGGTCACGCCACCGACCAGCCGCGGGATCGTGACGCTCGCGTGATCGCCGTCGCCTGGGCTGATCCGCTCCGGGGCAAAGGCGAGCCCGAAGTCGGTGCCGGCGGTCAGGCCGGACTGCTCGAGCGCCTCGCGGAATGGCCCGCTGGTCGTCCCCGGCCAGGTCGTCGATTGCAGGACGACCAGCTGGCCGGCGCGCAACGCAGAGCGGATCGTCGCCGCGGCGGAGAGAACCGCGCCCAGGTCGGGCTCGCGTGCCGCATCGATCGGCGTCGAGACGCAGACGAAGATCGCGTCGACTTCGGCCAGTCCATCGTCGTCCGGTGAGCGCAACGCGAGCCCGCGGCGAAGAGCGTCGTCGAGGCGCTCGTCGGCAATGTCGTCGATCGGTGAGCGCCCAGAGCGGAGCTGCGCCAGGCGCGACTCGTTTGCGTCGTAGCCGACGACCTGCAGCCCGGCGTCCATGAATGCCAGCCCCAAGGGCAGGCCCACGTAGCCAAGTCCGATGATTGCCACACTGCGGTCCACGGGCGGCAGATTATCCGTCCCACCTAACCGACCACCGACGACCGACTGACTACCATGCTCGGGCGATGCGCCAAACCACCGCTGCCCCGGCCGCCACGGGCCGCCGAACGATCGGCAGCGGCCCCGATCTGAGCGCCGAGGTGACCGTTTTCGTGACCACTGTCGGTGCGCCGACGTTCGCCGACTGCATGACCCGTCTCGAGGCGCAGGACGTCACCGTCTCGTTCGGACTGCTCGACCACGTTGCTCCGCTCACGGCTGCCCTGCAGGAGATGGCCGATCGCTGCACGACGCCCTATTACGTCCAGGTCGATGAGGACATGCTGCTCGACAGCGACGCGATTCGACGGTTGTACGAGCTCATCCGCAACGAGTGGCATGACGTCGCGATCGTCGTCGGCATGCTCGACGACGATCACCTTGACCTGCCCATCGAGGGCGTCAAGATCAACCGTCTGGCGATGGTGCGCGACTTCGACTGGCGCATCCATGGCTCCGTCCTGCGCCGCAACGCCGCGCTTGCCGGCGCGCACTATCGCATCGCCCGGCGGCCGATGTCAGGCAGTGGCCAGAAGCTGACCTTCGGCACTCACGTGGTCGGGCGCGATCCACGCATGGTCTTCGACCGCTACCGCGATCTCGAACGCCTGCGGCGGGCGGCGCCAGAAGAGATCGTCTGGTTCGACGGCTACGCGGACGAGTTCGCGCGGCGCTTCCGTACTACCGGGGATGCAGTCGACTTTTTCGCGTTGCTGGGCATCCTGACCGCCGGGGCCGAGGAGGACGCCGGTCGACCGGCCGGCACGCAGGCCAAGGATTTCCGACGGCGCGACGCGGACGCGGCGTTCGACGCGGCGGCCGAGCTGTGGCGCGCTCTCGAAGCAGAGCGCGGGAGTGCCGGCGCATGACACTCAGCGACGAGGAAGTCACGACGCGATTGGGCGACGATCTCGCGGCTCTCGCGCTTGATGTCGGGGCGCGGTTGCTCGGCGCGACGCGGATAACCGGGCTGCGCGCTCGGGCGCTCGAGCGACAGACATTCAAGTTGCGCTACTCCGGCGGACTCAGGCTCAAGGGCCGGCGGATGGACCGCGTCGAGGACGCCGAGCGCGCCTTTCGACTCGGAGCGCTGCTCGACGAGGGTGGCTTCTCGCGTCCGATCGCGCAGCGCGGAGTGGCGCTGCTCGAGCCCTGGATCGCTGGCACGCGCATCGACCTGGCTGGTCCCACCGATGCGGCGCTGCGCGAGTGCGGCCGGCTGCTGGGAACGGTGCACGCGCTGGCAGTGGACGTCGATGGCGACGCGCGGCGATGGCAGCCGCAGGTACGGCTGCGGGACATCGAGGCGCGCCTCGACCAGCTTCGTCGCCTTGGCCTGCTGTCGGTGCGAGCGTCGATGAGGTTGGTCGGAGTGGCGCGCGAATCGGCTCCGGACGTGGCGGTCGTCGGTGTCGTGCATCGCGACCTCTGGCCACGCAATGTGGTCGTCGATGCTGCCGGGCGGCCGCATGTCATCGACAACGCGTCGATCTCGATCGGCGCCCATGCCTTCGACCGAGCACGGACCTCGTACCTGTGGCCGATGGCGACCCGGCAGCGAGCAGCATTCGATGCCGGCTACGGCGAGTCGGCGCCGCAACCGCCCGCCGACTCACCGTTCTGGATGATCGACGTGCTCTCGGACGTAGCTCTATTCCGGCGGCTGGCCGGCGCGCGCGGCGTGAGCAAGCCGATTTCGCAGCTGCGGCTGCTGGCCGGCGCGGCGTGATGTCGGGCAGCGTCACGTTCGCGTTCGGATCGACCCGCGTCGTCGTGACGGCCCCGCCGGCGCCGCTCGCCTGGCTCGACTACTTCCTCCGGCCATGGTTCGACACTGACGCTGCCGCCGGCGGCGAGGCACGCATGGTCGAGCTGCGCCTGGATCGATCCGCGTACGAGGCCGTCCCGCGAGACTCGGTCGCCGGTGAGCGCGTCGACTGCTACCTGCTCGACACCGGCGTCGTCAGCCACGCGGTCGCCGGCCGGGAAGAAGGCAGGCTCTGGATCGACGACCGCGATCTGGGCGTGGCATACGGCATTGACGAGGATCGGCACCTGCTTGTCGTGGCGGCGAACGACGGCCCCGGTGCGAGGGTGGCTCTGATGCGCGTCGTCCGCGAGCTGGCCGTGACCGACGCGCTGGCCAACGGCCGGCCGTTGCTGCACGCCGCTGTCGTGGACATCGACGGTGCGGCCACGGCAATCTGCGGCTCCAAGCGCGCCGGCAAGTCGAGCCTGATGCTTCATCTGCTGCAACAGACCGGCGCGCGGTTCGGGGCCAACGACCGAGCCGTCGCGCGCCGGACCGACGGCCAGTGGCTGGTCCGCGGAATGCCGACCATCACCGCCCTCCGGGCCGACTCGCTGGCTCGGTTTCCGCACGCTGCGGCAAAGCTGCGGTCGGCGCGGGATCGCCACTGGCTGAGGCCCGAGGAAGCCGCTGCCACGCAGTCGCAGCCGTGGGCGGATGCCTCACGGCCGATGGACCTCGCGCCGGCGAGCCTGTGTGCGCTGCTCGATGTTGAGCCCGTCGCCGAGCTGCCGCTCGGGACGCTCCTCTTCCCGCGCATAGATGCATCGGCCGG
>DASQLS010000087.1:0-4739 GCA_035629915.1 Candidatus Limnocylindrales bacterium
GAGTTCAAGTCGGTCGTCGAAAAGCTCGAGGCGGGCAATCTGCCGCTGGAGGATTCGATTGCGCTTTTCGAGCAGGGAGTGCTGCTCCAGCGGCGCTGCGAACGGATGCTCAGTGAAGCCGAGCTGCGCTTCCAGCGTCTCGTGGAGTCGGCCGGCGGCAAGGTCCGCGCTCTTGACCTGTCGGTGGGTGACGAAGAGACCTAGTCGTGCGGCAGGACGATCGGTCCGTCGTGGACGAGATTCCATTCGACGCTAAGCGTCATCCCCTCGGGGTAGTCGAACCTCCACGCGCCTGAGCCCTGGACGACTGAACCTGGATTGGTCGGATCGAGCTGGCCCTCGAGCTGCGGCGACTCGCCGTTGACGTCGTAGTCGCTCAGATGGTCGCTCGCCCAGTGAATGATCGGGAAGCCCGGATTCGTGTTGTCGTATTCGGGGTAGTTGACCTCGCAGTTGGCGCTGATGTTCGAGTAGTCCAACCAGTTGCGGTTAGGAATGTCCGGTTCTTCGGCTGACTCTCCGTTCGGGCCGCTCGTGTCCGGGTAGATCTGGATCGAGTAGGTGCCGTCTTCCAGGAACGACAGCTCGCCCGACGCAGTTCCGGTGCTGGTCCACGAGCCGGTCGTCTCGTCGCCGTTCTCCTCGTCCCACGTGCAGCCCGAGTTCTGCTTGTCCCAATTTGTTACCGATCGCTGAAGTGTGGTGCCGGCGTTGTTTGCGCCGCCTTCAAGTTCGACCGACCGGATGCCGTAGCTGAGATCGTCGTCGTCGGCAGCCGTGATCGCGTACGTGTCGGTGACGTCGGTCTGGATCTGCTCCGTGGTCACCCACGTTTCGTAGTAGGTGTTGTTGGGATCCAGGTCGCTGTGGCCCGGCTCCTCCTTGCTGAAGTCGACTGCGGCTCGAACGGTGATCGTGCCCGTCCATGATCCCGGTGCGGGACCGTTGTAGGGCGTCCCCGCCGGTTCTACGAAGTCGCCGGTGGGTTCGGCCGAACCGGCCGGAAACAACGACGCCAGTTCGTCCAGATCGTCTGGATCTATTGCCAGGCCGCCGCCGCCGCTGCAGCCGGCAATTGCGATGACCAGGATCCCGATGGCGACGATTCTCATGACAGGCACCTCTGCGATCACAGAGATCGTCTGGCCGAATCACGAGCACATCAATTGGGGATTTCCCCATCGATTCAGGGCGGCGAGCGTAGAATCACCGCCAGCCGCGACACATCGACCCGTTCGAGTGCGTCCCTGTTCCGAATCCGTATCGGAGTGCCACTTGTCCCTGCTGGAGACCCTCGACGACCCGCGCGCCCTGAAGCAGCTCAACGACGATCAGCTGCGGCAGTTGTGCGCCGAGCTGCGCGGCACGATCATCAACACCGTTGCCGACACCGGCGGACACCTGGGCAGCTCGCTCGGCGTGATCGAGCTCACTGTCGCTCTCCATCGGCTGCTCGACAGCCCGACCGACAAGCTGGTCTGGGACACCGGCCACCAGGCGTACGCCCACAAGCTGCTGACCGGTCGACTCGACCGATTCGGCACTCTCCGCCAGCTCGGCGGCGTGGGCGGCTTCCCGCGCCGAAGCGAGAGCAATCACGACGTCTTCGATGGCGGTCACGCTGGCACCGGCTTGTCGATTGCCGAGGGCCTCGCCCTGGCACGCGAGCAGCGCGGCACGGACGAGCGGATCGTGGTGGTCGTGGGTGACGCGGCCCTCATCAGTGGCATGGCGCTCGAGGCGCTCAACGACATCGGGCACCGCAAGACCAAGATGCTGATCATCCTCAACGACAACGAGATGAGCATCTCGCCGACGGTCGGCGCGCTGAGTCAGTACCTGAGCCGGATCAAGCTTTCGCGCACCTGGCGCGGCAGCAAGCGCGTTTACGACGACATGGTCGAGAAACTGCCGGTGGTCGGTCCAACCGCGCTGGAGTGGTCGCGCCGGTTGCGCAAGTCAGTCGTCAGCTTCGCGCAGCCCGGTCAGCTGTTCGAGGACCTTGGGATCACGTACGCCGGGCCGGTGCCGGGACATAGCCTGGTCCGCCTGAACGCCGTCCTGACCCGCGCGCTGCGCGACATGGACGGACCAGTCATCGTCCACGTGCGCACCCAGAAGGGCCGTGGCTATCAGCCGGCCGTGGCCGACCAGATCGGCTTCCATGGAGCGGCTCTGCCGCCGATGACGGTTGTGCCCGGTGGGGGCAGCGGCGCGCCGTCGCAACGGACGATCAAGGGCGGCGACGGCGACGCGACACTTTCGATGGCCCAGGCAGTCGCAGCGCGTTCGAAGCCACCGAACTACACGGCAGTGATGGCCCAGGAGCTGATCGCCCTGGGCAACGACGACCCACGCATCGTGGCGATCACCGCCGGAATGCCAACTGGCACCGGCCTGGCCAAGTTCCAGGCGGCGCACCCGGGCCGCATGTACGACGTCGGCATCGCCGAACAGCATGCCGTGACGCTCGCCACCGGCTTGGCGCTCGCCGGGATGCGACCTTTCGTGGCGCTCTATTCGACGTTCCTGCAGCGTGCCTTTGACCAGACCGTGCACGACGTGTGCCAGAACGACCAGCCGGTGGTGATCGGTGTGGATCGCGCCGGGCTCGTCGGCGAGGACGGCACCAGCCACCAGGGAATGTTCACCATTCCCGCCCAGCGCCAGCTGCCTAACCTGATCGTGGCCTCGCCCAAGGACGAGCAGGAGCTGCGGCGCCTGATGCACACCGCATTCGGCCAGCAACATCCGTTCGCCCTGCACTACCCGCGCGATTCGGGCTTCGACCTGCCCGAGGTTGAGCCGACGCCGATCCCGGTCGGCGAGGCAGAGGTCCTGCGTGACGGAACCGAGCTGCTGATCGTCGGCTTCGGCCCGATCGTCATGCGCGGCCTCGAGGTTGCGGATGCCTTGGCGTCCGAGGGCTGGTCGGTCGGCGTCATCAACGCTCGCTTCGCAAAGCCGCTCGACACGAACCTGATCCTGGCCACCGCGCGCGGCAAGAAGCTCATCGTGACGCTCGAGGAGAGCGTGGTCACCGGTGGCTTCGGCTCGGGCGTGCTTGAGGCGATCGCCGAGGCCGCTCTCGGAGACCCCACTTTGACCGGGCTGCAGGTCAGGACGGTCGGGTTGCCGGCCGACCATTTCGTCGACCATGGCTCAGTCGGTGACCTGCGGCGCTACCTCCGGATCGACACACCGGGCATAACCGAGCAGGTGCGCGAGGCCATCTCGACGCTCGGCCTGCGTCCCGATGCTGAGCCCAAGTCGATGGGAGCTCGCACGGCCTGACGAAACACCGACGCCGGCCGATGGCACAGTTCGCCGTTGGCCTGGCAATGGGTGCGCCTGCTTCCCTGGCCATTTCACTTGGTCTTATCGCGACTTTCCTCGCGTTCGCCCTGATCGCCCTGATCGCAGCGTTGCGGCGCAGTCTTCTGGTTCTGTCGGGCGGGTTGCTCGCGATGGGCGGGATTTGGCTGACACTTGGGCTCAACGTCCAAAGGACGTGCCTGCCGACCCCGAACTCTTGCGGAGAAGGCGACTACGTTCCGTTCATCTCGATCGCGGCGCTTCTTGTCGCCCTCGGAATGGCTACTACCGCGTTGAGTTGGTGGAGGAACAACAGGCGGTCCGCGCCAACTCCCTAGCATCCGTCGAAGCGATGACCAGCAAGCGAACGCGCCTCGATGACCTGCTTGTCGAACGTGGTCTGGCCACGGACCGGGACAACGCGGCTCGGCTGCTGATGGCGGGCGCCGTGCGAGTCGGCGCGGGCGATGGGGCGCGCACGGATCTGAAGCCTGGCGAGAAGGTCGATGCGGCGGTTCAGATCGAGCCCGTGGACCGGCCGCGTTTTGTGTCGCGTGGCGGGGAGAAGCTGGACGCGGCACTCGGGCAGTTCGCGATCGAGGTGAGCGGACGGGTTTGCCTCGACGTCGGCGCGTCAACGGGCGGCTTCACCGACGTCCTGCTGCGACGTGGTGCGGCGCGCGTCTATGCTCTCGATGTGGGACGCGGACAACTGGCCGATGCGCTGCGTCGGGATCCGCGCGTGATTTCGATGGAGCGCACGCACGCGGCCCGGCTCGAGCCGACGTCGAGCGACCACGTCGCGCTGCCGGAGCCGGTCAGCCTGGCGGTCATCGACGTGTCGTTCATATCGTTGACCAGGGTTCTGAGCGGAGTGATGTCAGCGCTAAGCGGTGAGGGCGAGATCGTCGCGCTGGTCAAGCCGCAGTTCGAGGCCGCTCCAGCGGACGCGCCCGGCGGCGTGGTTCGAGATGCCACGGTGCGGCAGGCGATGGTCAACAAGATCGCCGATCACGCTCGCGCGATCGGGATGACGGTCCGAGGCACGATGGAGTCGCCGCTCCATGGCCCCAAGGGCAACCATGAGTTCCTGCTCCACCTGGCTCGCGCGTGATGCGTCGGATCGGCTTCGCATTCAACCCGACCAAGCCCGAGGCGCTCGAGCTGTGCGACCGAGCTCTCAAGTGGTGCGCAAGCCATGACATCGACGCCTGGTCGAGCGAATCGGGCGACACGCCAACGATGGTCGAAGCGCTGACCGGCACGGACGGGCTGGTCGTGCTAGGCGGTGACGGGACATTCCTGCGTGCCACGCGGGCAATCGCGGTGGTCGATGTGCCTGTGCTGGGCATCAACTCGGGTCGCATCGGCTTCCTCTCGAAGGTCGAGCCGGAGGCGCTCGAGCGCACCCTCGAGGACCTTGC
>DASQLS010000088.1:0-2302 GCA_035629915.1 Candidatus Limnocylindrales bacterium
AGCCAAACTGCGTATCAGTTGTCTTGCAGTTGTCGGACAACAAGCGGAAGCGGTGTGTTCGCGTGACAGAATTCCGGCGCGACATGGCAAAACGACCTCTCACCGTGCGATCTGAAACCACAACCAACAGCGCGCAGCACGTTTCCGACACCAGCGACCTTCTCGTTCTGTCGAGCGAGATGTTCGGTGCGCCGCTCGATGTCGAGCGAACGCTCAGCCGGCTGGCAGAACTCGTCGTTCCGCGCATGGCGGATTGGGCGGCGGTCGACATCGTCGACGAGGCCAACACATTCCGCAGGGTTGGCGTCGCCGCCGTCGAGCCAGGTGGCGCGGAGCTGCTGATCGAGCTGCACGACCGCTACCCGCTGCGCCAGAACGAGGGCCAGCTGCGCGGCCGGGTGCTTTCCACGCTCGAGCCAATCGCACTGTATGACGTAGATGAAACCGAGCTGCGCAGCCTCGCCCGCGACGAGCAGCACTACGAAATGCTCAGGCGGCTCGGCGTTCATTCGGCCATGTGGGTGCCCTTGATCGTCCGTGACCGCGTCGTCGGTGTCCTGTCGGCTGGCTATCGGAGCGGGGATCGGCGCTACACGCCGGCCGACCTGAGCCTGCTGCGTGAGCTGGCCCGGCGAGCCGCGCTGGCGCTCGACAACGCGCTGCTGTATCGAGCCGTCAAGCGCGGCGAAACGCGCCAGGCGGCCGTGGCCCGGCTCGGCCAGCAGGCGTTGGCGGGGATGGGCTACGACGACCTTGCCCAGTCGGCGGCAGGGTTGTTGGCCGAGATCCTGGGTGTGGCGTTCGTCGAGGTGCTGCAGCTGACCGCCGACCGGCGCAAGCTCCTGCTCGTTGCCGGTGTTGGCTGGAACGATGGTCTCGTCGGCAGCGCGACCGTCAAGGCCGGGCTCGGATCGCAGGGTGGCTACACGCTCGCCACCGTCGGGCCGGTGGTGCTCGACGATCTCGCGACAGAGACTCGATTCAGTCCGCCGCCGCTGCTCGTCGACCACGGCGTGGTGAGCGGCCTGACCGTCGTAATCGGCAGTCCGGCGCATCCATTCGGCGTCCTTGGCGCCCACACCACCGAGCACCGCGTCTTCGCCGACGACGACGTGAACTTCCTGCAGGCGATGGCCAACGTGCTCGCCGCGGCAATAGAACGGCGCGGCCACGAAGATCGCCTCAACCGACTTGCCGTAGCTGAGCAGGCCCGCGCCGCGCAGCTGAAGGCGGTGATCGAGAGCATCGGCGACGCGGTGGTCGTGTGCGACGCGATCGGAGCGGTTGTGCTGTCCAACCCGGCCGCCGACGCATTGCTCGGGACGCGGCTGGCGGAGGGCCTGGCCGGCATCCTGAGGGCATTCGACTGGCCGAAGGAACAGGAATCCACTTCGATGGCGCCCGGCGAGGGCATCGAGCTGAGGCTCGCTGGCGGTGAGGGCGACGGCGGTCAGAACCGCGGCGAGGAAGCCGACCGCTGGCTCGAGGTGTCCACCTTTCCCGTGCTGGCGGACCAGACCCTCGGCGCCGGCGGCGGGACCATCCTGGTCCTGCGCGACGTCACCATCTCGCGAAATGCCCGCTCGGTGCGCGAGGCGTTCCTGGGCGTGCTGTCGCACGAGCTGCGCACGCCGGTGACCACGATCTACGGCGGCAGCCAGCTTCTCGGGCGCAACCTGAACGATGAGCATCGCGCCGACGTCGTGTCAGACATCCAGGTCGAGTCGGAGCGCCTTGCTCGCCTGGTCGAGGATTTGCTCGTGATGACCCGCGTCGAGCGCGGAATGGTCGAGATATCGGACGAGCCGGTCCTGCTGCAGCACCTGCTCGGCCCCGTCGCCCAGTCAACGGCCGAGCGCGTCGGCAATCCCGAGATCCGACTCGATATCGGCGATCGGCTGCCGGCCGTGCGCGGCGACGCCACGTACGTCGAGCAGGTCGTGCGCAACCTGCTGACCAATGCTGTCCGATATGGGCGTGGCCTGCAGTCGGGCGTCGACGTCCAGGCGACCGAGGAAGATGACCGCGTAGTCGTCCGCGTCCTGGACCGTGGGCCGGGCTTCCAGGACGACGATCCGGAGCGGCTGTTCGATCTCTTCTATCGCGCGACCAGCGCCCGCTCCGTGCCCGGCGGCGCTGGAATCGGCCTGTTCGTCTGCCGCCACCTGATCGAGGCCATGGGCGGCCAGATCTGGGCCAGGCCGCGCGAAGGTGGCGGCGCGGAGTTCGGCTTCTATCTACCGGTCATGGAGGCCGACTTCTCGGCCTGAGTAGGCGGACGACCCGCGCGAGCAGCTAGCTC
>DASQLS010000089.1:0-8986 GCA_035629915.1 Candidatus Limnocylindrales bacterium
AACGTCGAGCTGCACGACGAGCAGCACGCCTCAATCCACGGACCATCAACGCTGACGGGCGGCGAGGTTGAGATGGGCGATCTGCGCGCCGGCGCGTCGCTCATCCTCGGCGCCCTGGCAGCGGAAGGAACCAGCGTCATCCACGGCGCGCACCACGTTCGACGTGGGTATGAGAACATCGAAGGCAAGTTCCTCGATCTCGGCGCACAGATCGAGCGTGTCTCGGAAGGGGCGTCAGTTACCACCCAATGAAGATCGGAATCGACCTCGGCACGGCCAACATCCTCGTCTACGTGAAGGGCAAGGGCATAGTTGCCCGTGAGCCCAGCGTCGTCGCAGTAAGCGATGACAACCACATCGTCGCCGTGGGCGACGAGGCACGCGAGATGATCGGCCGGACGCCGGGCAATATCACCGCCATCCGGCCGATGAAGGACGGCGTCATCGCCGACTACGTCATCACCGAGGCGATGCTGCGCTACTTCATCAAGAAGGCCGGCCGCTCGTTCACCAAACCGGACGTGATGATCAGCGTGCCGTCGGGCGTCACCAGCGTGGAGAAGCGCGCCGTGCGTGACGCGGCCCTCAAGGCCGGTGCACGCGAGGCGTATCTGATCGAGGAGCCCCTGGCCGCGGCGATCGGTGCCAACGTGCCGATCAGCGGCCCGTCGGGCAACCTGATCATCGACATCGGTGGCGGCACGAGCGAGATCGCCGTCATCTCGCTCGGCGGCATCGTCATCTCCCGCTCGGTCCGCGTCGGCGGCAACCGCTTCGACGAGTCGATCGCCAACTACGTGCGCAAGAAGTACAACGTGATGATCGGCGACCGCACTGCGGAGGACGTCAAGATCCAGATCGGCACGGCATTGCCGCTCGAGCGCGAGCTGCACATGGAGGTGCGCGGGCGCGACCTGATCGCCGGCCTGCCGCGAACCGTGCCGCTTACCAGCTCCGAGGTCATGGAGGCGCTCGAGCAGCCACTTCAGCAGATCGTCGGTGCCGTGCGCAGCGTGCTCGAGGAGACGCCGCCCGAGCTGTCGAGCGACATCATCGACAAGGGCATGGTCATGTCCGGCGGCGGCTCGCTGCTGCGCAACATCGACAAGCTGCTGACGCAGGTCACCGGTGTTCCCTGCCACGTCGCAGAGAACGCCCTCAACTGTGTCGCTCTCGGCACGGGTCTGGCGCTCGAGCACTTCGACTTCTTCCGGAAGTCGCTCGTCCAGCGCATCTGATGACCGCGGACGGGGGCGTCCGCTCGATGGCTGACCTGCACTGCCACACATCGGCGTCGTTCGACTCGCTCAGCAAGCCGCAGTCCGTCGTTCGCGCCGCGGCCGAGCGTGGCCTGACGCACGTCGCGATCACCGACCACGATCGGCTAGAGGGCGCGCTCGAGGCGCGCGCGGCGGCCACTGACGACATCCATGTCATCGTCGGCCAGGAGGTGCGCACCAGCGCAGGCGATCTCATCGGCCTGTACCTCGAGCGGCCCATCCCGTCCGGCCTGGCACCGCACGAGGCGGCCCAGCTCATTCGCGACCAGGGCGGCGTCGTTGGCGTGGCCCACCCGTTCGATCGCTTTCGTGCCGGCGCCGGGCGCAAGGGCTGGGAAACGGAGCTCGAGCAGCTTGTCCCGTTACTCGACTATGTCGAAACGTGGAACGCGCGACTGATGGTCGGCGACGGCAATAGCCGAGCGGCCGCGTTCGCCGCGACCAACGCTCTCGCCGGTGCCGCCGTTTCGGATGCGCACACGTTGCTTGAGGTCGGTGTCGCGTACACCATCACCGACGGTCCGCTCGATACGGCCCATGACTTCCGGGCCGCGATGAGCGGCTTCACCTTCGTCACGGCACGTGGGTCACGGCTCGTCCGAGTGGCGATGCCATTTGCCAAGCTCGTGCAGAAGATTCGCGGCAACGGCCGCGCACTGCCGGCATGACCGAGGATCGCCAGGACCCTGCCGCCGACACTCCTCCCGTGCAGCCGGCGCCGCCGCCGCTCGTCGAAGAGGAGCAGGTAACCGACTACCCGCTCGTCCACGAGGAGAGCACTCCACCGAAGCCTCTCTCGCGCCGCCTGCGCGACCCACGCACGATCATCTCGATCGTCCTGCCCATTGCGATCCTCGTGCTCGTCCTGGGCGCCCTGCCGGGCTTCCACCTCGACCAGATGATCCCGCTCATCACCAACGCCAATCCGTGGCTGTTGCTGGCGGCGGTCGGCGTCTACTACATCGGCTTTCCGTTGCGCGGCTACCGCTGGACGCTGCTGCTGCGCGGCGCGGGGACCGAGGTCCGAGTCCGCGATTCGACCGAGATCATCGTCATCAGCTGGTTGGTCAACTGTCTCGTCCCGGCCAAGCTCGGCGATGTCTATCGCGCCTACCTGCTGCGCCTGAGCTACGCGGTCTCGCTCAGCCGAACGTTTGGCACCGTATTCATCGAGCGCGTCTTCGACCTCTTCGCGATCGTACTGCTGGGACTGGCGGCTGGCTTCTGGAGCTTCCGCTCGGGCATGTCGCCCGAGGTCCAGCTCGTCTTCGCTGTCGGACTGGTCGTCCTCGTGGTGCTGGCAATCGGCCTGTATACCGTCCGCAATTTCGGCAGCCGGCTGATCCGGCGACTGCCCCTGCCCGCTCGCGTGGTCGAGTTCTACGACCGCTTCGAGGAAGGTGTCTTCTCGATCAATGCGCGCCGGGTGCCTCTCATCGCCTTCGTTACTGCGTTGATCTGGTCGACCGAGGCGCTCCGCCTGTACCTGGTCGTACTGGCACTCGGGTTCGACATTCACCTGGGCATCAGCGGTGCGTTCTTCGTTGCCCTTATCGCGTCGCTGTTGACGGCAATACCGTTCACGCCGGCCGGTCTCGGCGCGGTGGAAGGTGCGGTCGTCGTGATCTTGACGACGTTCTATGGGGCGACCACCAACGAGGCCGTCGCGATAACCCTTGTCGACCGCGCCATCAGCGTCCTGTCGATCATCGTCGTCGGCGGCATCGTCTACATCCTGTCCGACAAGACCAAGCCCAATCGGCAACCTATCGACGCGCCGGCTGCGACCTAGCTGGCCACTGCCGCGGCAGTGATCTACCGGCCCTGGCCGCCGCCCATAAACGAAGATGCCGGTCTCAGGGACCGGCATCGACGCGGACGGGGCGATTGCGCCTGTGCAGCGCGTCAGTTGATCAGTTGCGGGTGGGCATCCGTGCCGCGAGCGCGGTGCGCACCTCGGTTCCGTTGGTGCGTCCCACGGCGCCGTTCTGTCGCGCCGCGGCAAGGCGGCGCATGCGCAGCGCGAGGTAGTACTCCATCACCTGGCGAACCTGCGGCTCGCTCAACAGGTCGTCGGAGCGCAGCGCGTACTCGACGCGCGCAGTGGGGTGACTGGTCGACGAGCCGACGAGCCCGAAGTAATGGGGCGTCTCGGTCTCATCACGAAGCTCGCGCAGACCGCGCGCCAATTTGGTGGCAGTGCCGAGCGAAGGAGTCCGATCGCCGCGCACCAGTCGCGAGATTGTCGAGTGATCGACACCGGACTGCTGCGCCAGCTGGCGTTGGGACATCTTCTTCGCCTTGAGCTGGGTCTTCAGCCATTCGTTGAAGGCCCGCCCGTTCTGGACGCTCATCGGGTCTTGGTACTCTCCGCTGACCGGGTGACGGCTCTTTCCCCCGCGTGACACGGCCGCCTGGTTGGGCGACAGCGGCATCATCCGGTGCACGACTCCTGCTCGATATAGGCCCTTGGTACGGTTACCCGACGCACGACCGGTCAGGTGCCCGGAGGTGCACTCCGGGTACGTGCGCCACGGACTTCGAACGCTTCAGCCGGCAGCGGTGGCGGCGTCTGGCCATCGATCAGCATCCGCACACGGTCCAGGTTGACCTTGTCATAGCCAATGTCCATGCCCGGCGTCTCGAGAAACGTCGGCAAAGTGGCCAGCCAGGGATGGGTCAGCAGGTTGCGCATCCCCTCCGCGCCAACGTGGCCGGCAGCAATGTGCTCATGCCGATCGAGGCGCGAACCAAGCGTCGTGCGCGAATCGTTGAGGTGGAGCATGACGACGTTGTCGCGCCCGATCTCCTGGTCGATCCGGCCCACCAGATCCTCGATGCCGGCCTCGGTGGCGACATCGAAGCCGGCGCCCCACAGGTGGGCCGTGTCGAGGCAGATACCCAGGCGATCCATGGCCACTCCACCGCGGGCGGCCGCTTCCCAGATGTCCGACAGGTCATCGATCGAGGCACCGATTCCGTCGCCCGTTCCGGCAGCGTTCTCGAGCACGAGCATGGGCAGCCCATCAGGTTGCCCGGTATTGGCCGCGTCCGCCTCGGCAAGCACGGCACGCAAGCCCAGCGCGAGGCGCTCGATGCCCGCCTCGCGCTCGAGCCCTCGATGCGAACCGATGTGCATGACCACGAAGCGCGCGCCGAACATCGCCCCGACCCTCAGCTCGTTGGCCATCGTGGCCACCGACTTGGCCCAGAAATCGTCGTTTCCCCCGCACAGATTGACGAGATATGGAGCGTGGACCGCGATTGGATCGATCCCCAGCGCCGCCAGTCGAGCGCGAAACTCGGCCAATCCCGGTGGCGGCTCAGGTCGTCTGCGCCACGCTGTCGGGTTGTCGGTGAAGACCTGAACAGCGGTGGCGCCGATCTCCTCGGCACGCGTGGCTGCACGCTTCAGTCCGACGCCAAGGGCAAGGTGCGGACCGAGCAACCGATGCTCAGACTCGCTGCTCGCCATGAGCGGGATGCTATCTGTACGCCGGGATTTGACATCGATCAAACCCGACGCCTACGCTGCCGCGATGATGGATCCCGAACTCCTCGTGGCGCTAAAGGCGCTGTCTGACGCATCGCGGCTGCGCATTGTTGGTCTCCTTGCCGATGGCCGAAGCATGTCCGTCGAGCAGCTCGCTGCGGCGCTGGAGCTGACACCCGGCACCGTCGTTCATCACCTGAAGCGGCTGCGCGATGCGGGCCTGGTCGAGTCACGCGCTCGGCCGCCGTACATGGACTACTCACTTCGCCTGCCGCGCCTCGACGAGATCGGTGGTGCGCTGCATCGCATCGCCCGCGAGCAGTCGGGTGACGCGGCGAGCGAGGACCAGACGACGCCCGACTGGGCGAGTCCTGCCGATGCCCGCGTGCTGCGCGCATTCTTCGAGGGCGATCGGCTGGTCAGCATCCCGGTTCAGCGCTCGAAGAGGCTGGTGGTCCTGCGCGCGTTGGCGGAGTCGGTCTTCGAACGCAAGCGGAAGTACCCCGAGAAGGAGGTCAACCAGTTGCTGGCCGTGCGCAACCCGGACGCCGCGTCGTTGCGCCGCTACCTGGTCGACGAGGGCTTCATGACGCGCAAGTCGAGCGTCTACCGCCTTCGACCGAGGCGAGAGTGGCCAACCCTGCCAGTGAGCAGCGATGACGGCCCAGGCGCGGACCGGGCCGACACCTGAGCAGTCGAGGCCGGGAGTACCGCGAGGCTCGCACCGCTCAGCGTTCGCGAGCCAATGCCAGTCCGGACACGGCGGCGGCGCCGGCCTCATACAGGACGCGAGCACAACCGGCCAGGGTCGCGCCGGTGGTGACGACGTCGTCGACCACGATCACCCATCGTCCACGGACGTGACGTCGCATCGCCTCGGGGACCGCAAACGCGTGACCAACGTTGCTCGCCCGCGCTCGCCTGCCGAGCTGATGCTGCGCGGTCGTACGTTCGGCACGCTCGAGCGCCAGCGCGACCGGCAGGCCAAGCGTGCGCGAGCAGCCACGTGCAAGGAGCTCGGCCTGGTCGAAGCCGCGCTGGCGGCGTCGCTCGGCGTGAACGGGCACCGGCACGAGCAGCTCGCCGCCGACCGATGCACGCCGCCAGCGCTCGGCCATCAGATCAGCGAGTGGCTCGACGAGGCGCAGCTCGCCGTCGTACTTCAGTGCGTGCAGGGCGGCGCGGGCCGGGCCGGTAAACGCCGAGCACCATTCGAGCTGGACGATGCCGGCCGGCTGATCGGTTGGCATCCCAAGCGGAGCCGCGGCCGGCTCGTCCAGCCGCCGCTGCATGACGCGACGGCACGACCCGCACAGGGCGACGCCTTCGAGACGGCAGCCGGGGCACGTAGGCGGCAGCAGGAGGTCGAGCAGCGCCTTCATGGGGGTAGCGTGAGCCGCACCAATCAACGTCCGCTTGTCCGCCACTTATCATCCGCTTGATGCTGGACGCCGCAACCGTGGACGGCGCTCAACAGGCCGCGCCTACCTCTCGTTGGTCGGCGCCGCTTGGTGCCGGACTCGCCTTTGCCGGGCTGATCGTGCTCGGCCTGACCATATCGCTCTGGTTCGGTCATTCGCCGGGCTGGGCGTATGACTTCTATGCCTATTACGAGGCTGCGCTGCGGTTGATCGCGACCGGCAGCCCCTACCAGGCCGAAACCCTCAGTGGCCCGTTCCAGCCCGGCCCGTTCGGCCTGTACCTCTACTCGCCGCCCCTCGCGCTGCTGTTCGTGCCGCTCACGACGCTCGGCGAGGAAGGCGCGACCATTCTGTGGCTCGTGCTGCGCATCGGCATCCTGCTGCTGACCTGTGCCGCGATGCCCGTGTCACGCGCCATCCGGCTGGCGATGTTCGGGGTCGCCACGCTCAGCGCGCCTGTCCTTTTCGACCTCGACCTGGGCAACGTCAGCCTGATCGTCACGTTCCTCGCCGTCCTGACCTGGCGCTGGCTGGACAGGCCGCTCGGATCGATCGCGCTCGCGGTTTCGCTCACCATTCGCCCGACGATGGGCCTCATCTGCGCCTGGTGGCTGCTGCGGGGCATGTGGCGACCGGTCGCCTGGACGGCGATCGCCTTTGGCGTCCTGGTATTGCTGACCCTGCCTTTTGTCGGGCTCGCCGGCTGGTTCGACTACGTGACCGTGCTGCGCAACGTCAGTGACGTCACCGGGGTGCGGAGCAACGTCGATCTCGGATCGGCTGTGCTGCTATTCGGCGGACCAGAGTCATTGGCGACCCTGGCCCTGTTCGCCGGTTACGCCGTGGCAATCGGAGCGCTGCTGCTCAGCCTGCGCCGCGACCGCGAGCTGAGCTTCGTGGTGACGCTCATGGCCACCCTTCTCCTGGCGCCGCTGCTGTGGGATCACTACCTGACCAACCTGCTCATCCCGGCGGCATTCCTCGCCGCGCGCGGTCGCATGTGGGGCCTGGCGCTACCGCTGCTGTGCTGGGTGCCGACCCTCCTCGTCGGGCTGAATGGCGACTTCAAGGGCCCAGCCGAGGGCCTACTGCCGTTCATTGCGCTGCTCGGTCTGCTGTTGCCGTTTGTCGCACCCGACCGCGGCGAGCCGGCCGGGTTGTTCCTCGACCGGCTGTCCGGGAGGCTGACCGCGCGTCCCGCGCGAGCCTGAGCTCGTGTTCCAGGCGCGCCTGAGCTCGTGTTCCAGGCGCGCCTGAGCTAGGCGGTCGGATCTAGCCTCACGAAGTCGCCCGCCTGCAGGCCGGCGGCCGCTGCGGCGCCCGATGTCACTTCCACGGCTGCCTTGGCGCCGCGCACCCACCAGACGATTCCGCGCCACGGCTGCAGCTCCGACTTGACGGCGACGATCTGACGCGTGCCGTCCGGTTGGGGAGCGCCGAGGAAGACGCAGTCGATCGGGAAGCGCATGAAGAACATGTGCACGCCGTTCGTGCCTGCCAGGTACAGGCCCTCATCGCGGCCCACGCCAGATCGGCCGATGAGACCGCGCAGCCGCGCGAGCCACGAATCGGCAACTTCCAGCCGGAACAGGGCCTCGCCGCCGCCGGCGGCTGACAGCTTGAGCATTCGCCCGAAGGCTACTGCGCCGCGCCCATGTTCAACGCGATCAGGATGATTGCCGGACCAAGGATGACGATGAACATGGACGGGAAGATGCAGCCGACGAGCGGGAAGAGCATCTTGATCGGTGCCTTGGCGGCCATCTCTTCGGCGCGCTGGCGGCGCTCGATGCGCATCTGTTCGGACTGAACCTGGAGGACCTTGGCGATCGGCACACCGAGCTGCTCGGCCTGGACGATCGCGCCGATGAAGTTTGCCAGCGGCTGGACGTCCGTGCGACCCACGATGTCGCGCATCGCGTCGCGTCGCACCTTGCCCACGCGGATCTCGGATAGCGAACGGCGGAACTCGTCGGCCAACGGACCCTTCGTCCGCTCGACCACCTTGGCCAGCGCTCCGTCGAACGACAGGCCGGCACGAACCGACACGGTCAGCAGGTCGAGCGTGTCGGGCAACGCGAGCAGAACCTGCTTCTGACGCTTCTTGATGCGCCGGCTGAGCCAGATCTCTGGTGCCATGAAGCCCATGCCGGCGAGCGCGACGGCGGCCAGCAGGCCGAATGGCACGTTGCCGGCGACTATGGCCAGCACGAGGAAGCCGATGCCAGCCACGAGGACGGCCACGACGAGCTTGAGGCCGAGGAAGTCAATCGTGCGCAACGCGCCCGGGTTGCCGGCCATCGCCAGCCGCTTCTCGGTCCTGCTCACCTTTGACGGGCTGGCGAAGCGCTGGGCGACGCCGGAGAGGCGTGAAGCCAGCGGGCGAAGGGTGCGCTCGAAGAGTGGCTGCTGGAGCTCGAGCTCCTCGAGCGTCCGCGCCTGCATCGAGCCAAGCTGGCTGAGCCTCGCCTGGACCGGATCCATTGGGCGCGCACCGGCTATGGCGAAGAAGACGAGCAGCACTCCAAGGCCCGCGACGGTTGCCATCAACAGCGGAAAGAGCATCTCTCTAAACCTCGATGTCGACGATGCGCCGGATGAAGAAGAACCCGATGGCCATCATGATTGCGCCCGCGCCGAGGATGAAGAAGCCGGCCGGAAGGCCGAGCAGCTCGGGTGGCTTCTGGAGCATCGGTGCCATGAACGTGGGGGCGATGACCGACAGCAGCACAACGAGTGCCACGGGCAGCAGGCCGACCACGTAACCGCTCATGCGCTGCTGCGCGGTGAGC
>DASQLS010000090.1:0-2963 GCA_035629915.1 Candidatus Limnocylindrales bacterium
CGCCCATCACCTGGAGTGGCCGCACACCCTCAAGCAGTGCGCCGCTTCCCGACGCGTACTGACTCAAGGCGCCCAACAGCTCGGCCACGGTCGCGCCGTGTGGCAGGGCCGTACGCGGCACGTCCGTGTCGATCCACGAGAAGAGCATCGGCACCAGCCACGGTAACCAGACGATGAGCACTATCGATGCGGCGATGGCGACCTGCCGAACACCAATCGAGCGTGGCCCGGCCAGCCTTGCCAGCGACAGCGCACCGGCCAGCGCGAGCACAGCCGCCACGACGTAGTGGCTGTAGATGGCGACGATCGCCAGGACAATGGCCAAGGCGGCGTCACCGCGTCTGCCGCTCGCCCGCCAACGCCAGCCGGCGGCCAGGGCAAGCGTCGTCGTCAGCGTCGCGAGCGAATAGAGCGACGCTTCCTGCCCGTACTCGACCGCGTACGGCGCGAGCGCGACGAGCACAGCCGCCAGGACTGCCACCCGGGGCGAAGCCGTCAGCTCGAGCGCAAGCCAGGCCGTGGCGACAACGGTGAGAGCGGCGAAGGCGATGCTCGGCAGTCGGACCGCAAAGTCGGACGTGCCCGCCAGGGCTGTCCAGCCGTACAGCACCAGGGAGTAGAGCGGGTCGCTCGGCGGGTTGGCCAGAACGGCGCCGAGCACGGCCCCAACTGTGGGCTCGAGGGCCAATCGGACGTGGTACGCCTCGTCCCAGAACAGCGTGCGGTCGCCGGCTCCAGCGAGCCGGACGGCGACGCCCACGACCGCCGCGGCGATCACCGCGGCGGCGAACCACCAGCGGTTGTCCGTGTCGGGTCGTTTCACCGATCTCGATACTACGGGCGCATGACGTCGGCAACCGTTGGCAATGGTCCATTGCGCAAGGCGATCCCGTTCGTGCTGGCCGGGGTGGGCCTGGTTCTGTGGGTCGAGATGTTCAACCGGATCATCGGCCCTGAATTGGCGCGACAACACTTCTTCGGCTCGGTCTACTGGGTCGGCCCGCGTCTCGTCTGGGAAGGCCGCGCAACGGTCCTGCTCGACCACGCTGCATTCGCCGCAGCGGCAGAGCAGATGGGTGCCGGCCGCGATCTGGGCTTTCTGCCTTTCGCGCCGGCCGCCGTCATTCCCCTGCTGCCTTTCGGTCTGCTGCCCGAGGCGGCGGCCTACTTCGCGTGGACGTCCCTCGGCGTCTTCGCGCTGTTCGCCGCAGTGGCGATCATGATCGTTGCGCTTCGGCCGCCGCCGATGCTGGCGCTGGTCCTGGTGGCCCTGCTTCCACTGTTTCAGCCGCTGCAGGCGAATTTCCGAGTCGGCCAGGCGTACGCCTTCGTCCTCCTTGCGCTCGTCGTCCACGTTGCGCTCAGCTACGGCGCTCCGGTTCGACGGCGCCTTTGGACGGCGGTCGTAAGCGGGCTTGCGGCGGCTCTCATCGTCGTGCTGAAGACCAATTACGGGCTGCTGATCCTGCTGCCCGCTCTGATATCGCGACGCTGGCGGCTGCTCGGGATCACGGTTGCGTTCGTCGTGATCGCTGTTGTGTCGACCCTGCCGCTGGTCGGCTGGGATGGGTGGAGCGCGTGGGCCCAGTCGGCTCTTTCGTGGCGCGCGCGCCCGGAAACGTCGGTCACCGCGTACCAGACCCTGCACAGCCTGTTCGCCCACCTGCTGCGCCAGGACGAGAAATGGAATCCGGCGCCGGTCGCCGACTTTCCGTTTGCAGCCGACGCACTCTGGTACGCATCAACGGCTGTACTCGTCGGAGTCTCGGCGTGGGCACTCATCGGAATGCGGCGCTCCGACCAGCTCGTGACGACGGAATCCAAGGCCCAATTGAGTTCAGCTCGACTCATGCTGCCCATCGCAATCGTCGTACCGGTCGCATCACTGATCAGCCCGATCGCCGAGGACTACCACTATCTGCTCGACCTGCTGCCAATCTTCGTCGGGGCCACGATCCTGTGGGTCGAACGCCCTCGCTCCTGGGGGCCATGGCTGCTCTTCGCAGCTGCCCTGGTCCTTCTTGCACCGGCCTGGCCGTTCAACGTCGCCCAAATCGACGGCTGGTGGGCACTTTTCTTCTATCCGCGCGTCTACGGTGCACTGCTGCTCTGGCTGGCCTTGCTCGCGCTGAGAGGGACTCGCGAATGACCGGTTCACGCATCTGCTCCGCAGCGCCATGAAACCGAACCATGTCGTGATCGTGATTCCGGGTTTCCCTGTCGATCATGACGAGCCGGGCCTGCCCGCGATCGTCGACCTGATCCAGCGAATCAGCGCCGTTCATGACGTCGAGATCGTGGCACTGCGTCATCCAACCAATCGCGGCGCGTATGAGCTGGCAGGAGCCCGCGTCCATCCTCTCGGCCTCGGCAACAAGGGCGGGCCGCGCGCGCGGGGTCGCGTGCTCGCGCGTGGGATCCGCGCCGTCGCGACGCTCCATCGGCGCCGGCCGGTCGATCTGGTGCATGGCATGTGGGCCGACGAGGCCGGCGCCGTGGCGACCCTCGCCGCCCGCTGGATAAGCCGGCCATCGATCGTGTCCGTCATGGGCGGCGAGTTCGTGGCCATGTCGGAGATCGGCTACGGCGCGGCGCTCGGGCGAGGCGGCCGTTCGACGGCACGGGTTTCGCTCCGCGCCGCCGACCTGATCACCGTCCCATCGAGCCTGATCGACGACATGGTTCGACCACTGGTCCGCAACCCGGAAGAGCGGCTTGCCTTCCTGCCGCTCGGCGTCGACACGGAAACGTTCCGCCCGGCCGAGCACCCTGGTTCGACGCCGACAATCGTCTTCGCCGGCAGCCTCGCACCGGTGAAGGATCCCGAGACGGCACTCCGCGCGTTCGCGGCCGTTGCCGCCAGCCATGAATCAGTGCGGCTGGTAGTGGCCGGATTCGGCGGAATGCGCGGCAACCTCGAGGCGCAGGCGAGGCAGCTGGGCATCGAGGACCGGGTCAGGTTC
>DASQLS010000091.1:0-5382 GCA_035629915.1 Candidatus Limnocylindrales bacterium
GGACACGCGCTACGCTTGCTGTACCGCAGACGCTGTGATCTGCGCGACGAGGTTCTGCCCGAGTGACCTACACCGTCACCCTGATCCCCGGCGATGGCATCGGCCCCGAGCTGGCCGACGCCACGGTCACCGTTCTCGACGCAACCGGATTGGACTTTGAATGGGTCCGCGTTGACGCCGGCGAGTCGCAGATCGCGGAGTACGGCACGCCACTGCCTGAGCACGTGCTCGAGTCGATCCGGACCACGAAGGTCGCCCTCAAGGGCCCGATCACGACGCCAGTAGGCGAGGGCTTCCGCTCGGTCAACGTGACTCTCCGCCAGGCGCTCGATCTGTACGCCAACCTGCGCCCGGCGCGGTCGATGAAGGGCGTCGAGACGCGCTACGAGAACGTCGACCTGATCATCGTCCGCGAGAACACGGAGGACCTGTACGCGGGCATCGAGCATCGGGTCGGGCCCGACGCGGCCGAGAGCATCAAGATCATCACCCGCGCCGCGTCAGAGCGAATTGCGCGCTACGCCTTCGATTACGCCGTCGCCAACAACCGGCGCAAGGTGACCGCCGTGCACAAGGCGAACATCATGAAGCTGTCCGACGGCCTGTTCCTCGAGTCGTGCCGGACCGTTGCCGCCGAGTACGACGGCCGCATCGAGTTCGAGGACCGCATCGTCGACAACATGTGCATGCAACTCGTCCAGAAGCCGGATCTGTACGACGTGCTCGTGCTGCCCAACCTGTACGGCGACATCGTCAGCGACCTCGCCGCTGGACTGGTCGGCGGCCTCGGCGTCGCCCCGGGCGCCAACATCGGCATCAAGGCCGCGGTGTTCGAGCCGGTCCACGGCTCGGCGCCCAAATACGCCGGTCAGGACGTGGCCAATCCGACCGCGCTGATCCTGTCCGGCGCGCTGATGCTCCGCCATCTCGGCGAGGTCGCGGCGGCGGAGAAGGTCGAAGCGTCCGTGCGCGAGGTGATCGCCGAGGGCCAGACCGTTCCGCGCGACCTGGGTGGCACTGCCGGCACGCGCGCCTTTGCGGCCGCCGTTGCCGAACGTGTCGCGTCCGCCTGACCATGCCCAACCGGTGAGCCGCGTTCCAACCATCCTCCGCTACCGCGGTAGCGAGGGGATGATCGCCTGGGCGTTCCATCGAATCAGCGGCATCGGCATCTTCGCCTTCGTCGTGCTCCACGTCGTCGACATCTATCTCGTCGGCGGCAACCCGGCGCTTTACGACGAGGTGCTGGGCTTCTACGCCAGCCTGCCAGGACGCCTGCTCGAGGTGCTCCTCGGCGCCGCGCTGCTGTACCACGCGCTGAACGGGCTGCGCATCATCATTCTCGACCTCTGGCCGGCGATGACCGTCTACCACCGCCAGCTGTGGTGGGCGAGCTGGATCATCTTCATCGGCCTCGGCGTGCCCGGTGCCCTGATCATCCTGCGCCCGGTGTGGCTGCCGTTCCTGCAGCAGCTCGGTCTGGCATGACAACCGATCCAGCCGTCGAGGAAGGCGGTCGCGCGACTGCTCCGTCGCCCGAGACAGCCGGGATCGAGCCGTCCGCGTCGAGCGGCGTCCAGGTCTCGCCCATCAGCAAGGCCCGGCGCCGGCCGCCGCGAGGGTCGCGTAAAGAGCTGTACATCTGGTACACGATGCGCTTCACCGGCGTGATGCTCTTCGTGCTGGCGCTGGCCCACTTCAGCATCCTGCACTTCATCTGGGACCCGGCCGAGCAGACGGCCGACTTCATCACCCAAGAGCGCTGGAACCAGATCTTCTGGCGCGGCTTCGACTGGCTGCTCCTGATGACGGTGCTCTTCCACGGCTTCCTCGGCGTTCGAACAGTGGTGCTCGACTACGTCCACCGACCTGCGCTGCGGACGTTCACGCTGACACTGCTCTACATAACCGGCGTCATCCTGTTCATCATCGGCACCCAGGTGATCCTGACCCTGCCGATGGGCGGCGAAGAGGCCGCCAGCCTTCGGTGAGCCCGCCAGTCCACGACTACCAGGCCGTCATCGTCGGGGCCGGCGGCGCCGGTCTGTGGGCCGCGCTCGAATTGGCGCGCTCGAACGTCAAGACGGCGGTACTGACCAAGCTGTATCCGACTCGGTCGCATACCGGCGCCGCGCAGGGCGGCATCTGCGCCGCGCTCGGCAACATCGAGGAAGACCACCCCGAGTGGCACATGTACGACACGGTCAAGGGCGGCGACTACCTGGTCGACCAGGACGCGGCCGAGATCCTGACCCGCGAGGCGGTCGAGACGGTCATCGCCCTCGAGCACATGGGTCTGCCCTTCAATCGGACGGCTGAGGGCAAGATCGACCAGCGCCGATTCGGCGGCCACACGCGCAACTTCGGTGAGGCGCCGGTGCGCCGCGCCTGTTTCGCGGCCGACCGGACAGGGCACATGATCCTCCAGACGCTGTACCAGCAGTGCATCAAGCACGGCGTCGAGTTCTTCGACGAGTACCACGTTGTCGATCTGCTGGTCGATGGTGGCGAGACGCGTGGCGTAGTTGCCTACCGGATCGCCGACGGCGAGCTGCACGTGTTCCGCTCGGGCGCGGTGATGTTCGCCACCGGCGGCTTCGGGCGCATGTTCAAGATCACCTCGAACGCGTTCGCGCTGACCGGTGACGGCGTCGCGTTGACCTACCGTCGCGGCATTCCGCTGCAGGACATGGAGTTCTTCCAGTTCCATCCGACGGGCATCGTCGGCATCGGCATCCTGCTGTCCGAGGCGGCGCGCGGCGAGGGCGGCTATCTGCGCAACAACGACGGCGACCGGTTCATGGAGCGCTACGCGCCAACGCTGATGGAGCTGGCACCGCGCGACGTGATCAGCCGCGCGATCTACATGGAGATCCGCGAGGGCCGCGGCATCGCCGGCAAGGATTACGTCCATCTAGATCTGACCCACCTCGGGCGCGAGGTGATCGATACCAAGCTGCCCGACATCACCGAGTTCGCCCGGGTTTACCAGGGCGTAGAGCCGATCACCCAGCCGGTCCCGATCACGCCCACCGCCCATTACGCCATGGGCGGCATCCCGACGGATACCAATGCGCGGGTGGTCATCGACGAGAACAACACCGTCCTGCCCGGGCTGTACGCGGCAGGGGAGTGCGCATGCGTGTCGGTCCACGGTGCAAATCGGCTGGGGACCAACTCGCTCATCGACATCCTCGTCTTCGGCCGTCGCGCCGGGCTGTCGATGGCCGAGGACGTGCGTGCCTCGAACGCCGAGCTGCCGGCCATGGCGGCCGACGCACACGTGCCGGTCGAGACTGAGATCGAGCTGATGCGAACGCGGCCGCGCGGCGAGAACGCGCAGCACATCCGGGTGGAGCTGGCCCAGGCGATGATGGATCGCTGCGGCGTGTTCCGGACGCGCGACGGGCTCGAGAAGCTGACGCTCGAGGTGCGCGACCTCAAGACGCGCTACTCCCAGGTCGCCGTGCGCGACCGCGGCAAGGTCTTCAACACGGACCTGCTCGAGGCGCGCGAGGTGGGCTACCTGCTCGACTGCGCCGAGGCGACCGTCGCCGGGGCCCTGGCACGCGAGGAGTCGCGCGGCGCGCATTTCCGCGAGGACTTCCCCGAGCGAAACGACACCGACTGGCTGCGCCACACCCTCGCGTCACGCGAGGAGGGCGGGCCCGACCTGCGCTACAAGCCGGTCACGATCACCAAGTTCGAGCCAAAGCCGCGAACATACTGACGAGATGCAAGTAGGCATGACGCGATGCAAGTAGCTCTGAGCATCCTGCGCTTCGATCCCGAGCAGGACACGAAGCCGCATTGGGAGCGCTACAACGTCGAATCGGAGCCCATGGATCGTGTGCTCGACCTGCTCCACAAGGTCAAGTGGGAGCACGACGGACGGCTGACGTTCCGGCGCTCGTGCGCGCACGGCGTGTGCGGCTCGGACGCGATGATGATCAACGGCCGCAACCGGCTGGCGTGCAAGATTCGCGTCGACCAGCTGGGCAACAAGATCTCGGTCGCGCCGCTGCCGGGCATGGCCGTGATCAAGGATCTCGTCGTCAACATGGACGACTTTTTCGCCAAGTACCGCTCCGTCATGCCATATCTGGTTAACGACGAAGCGGTGTCGGCGGACAGCGAACGACTCCAGTCACCCGAGGATCGTGAGCGTTACGACGACACGACCAAGTGCATCATGTGCGCCGCTTGCACCACGGCGTGCCCGTCCTTCTGGGCGCAGGAGTCGTACGTTGGTCCGGCCGCGATCGTCAACGCCCACCGCTTCATCTTCGACTCACGCGATCACGCGGAGCACGAGCGACTCGAGATCCTGGCCGACGAAGATGGTGTTTGGCGCTGCCGGACAATCTTCAACTGCACCGACGCGTGCCCGCGCGGCATCAACATCACCCGCGCGATCCTCGAGGTCTCGCAGGCGATCGTGGAGCCGCCACGCTGACTCAGCCTCTTGAACGTGTGGTCATCCGCGCCGATGGCGCGGCGCGTGGCAATCCCGGTCCGGCCTCGGCCGGCGCGGTGATCATCGACGCGACGCGGCCCGATGCGAAGCATCCCGACGCTCCACCAATTGCCGTCATCGCCCGCCCGCTCGGCATTCAGACCAACAACTACGCCGAGTACATCGGCGTGATCCTCGCCCTCGAGAAGGCACTCGATCTCGGCGCGCGTGAGGCGGACCTGGTCCTCGACTCAAAGCTGATAGTCGAGCAGCTGTCCGGTCGCTGGAAGGTCAAGCACCCGGGCATCAAGCCGCTCGTCATCCGATCTCACGAGCTGTTGCGACGACTCGATCGATGGTCGATCCGCCACGAACCGCGTGAGAACAACCGTGCCGCCGATGCGATGGCGAACCTTGCCCTCGACGATCCGGCCGCGGCCCGCGCGGCAGAGGCTGCGACCGGGATCGTCTAGAGCCCTTATCTAGCGACCGATCGCGCGGGCGGTCGCCTCGACTGCTTTGAACTCCAGCTCATGGATCCCGGTGAGCTGCTCGCCCAGACCGCGCAGGATCGCGTCGATCCTCTCGGTGGGCAGCGGGAACGACTCGGCGTAGCGGGCACGAATCCCCCACGTCGCCTCGGCTGCCGCCCGAACACGCGCGCGCCCGGCCTCGCCATCGTTGACCGCGCTGCGCACCGTCTCGGCGCCCTCGACAGCGTCATCGGCGCCTTCGAGGTCCGAGGGGACCGCCGAATCGCCGAGCTCGTCCCACGCGTCTGCGGCAGCCCGCCACGCGGCGGCCGCGTCGGCGAGCGCCGGTCGGTCGAGCGCGACGGCAGTCTCGTCGAGCGACGTCGCGTACAGCTCGCGGAGATGGCCGCCCCACGGGCCTGCGCCGGCATCAACTGCTTCGACGATCGCGAT
>DASQLS010000092.1:0-13833 GCA_035629915.1 Candidatus Limnocylindrales bacterium
GGGCTCGCACAGCCGGACATGGATGTGGTCGTTGTGGTTCGCGAACTTGCGCGATAGACCCTCGGCGATCATCTGCGGATCGTTGAAATAGATCAGCTTGAGGTGTGACCCGAGCTCGTCGTGGATCGCCTGCAGCAGCTGCCGCGTGTCGGGTCGGTCGTACTGGCCGCTGGTGTAGCTGATTCCGGGGTTGCTGCACTGGCGGCCGTCCTGGCGGATCAGTGCGATATCGATGTCCAGCCCATGCTCGTGCGTGTTGTGCAGGCTGATCTCGCCGCCGTGCTCGAAGCTGAGATCGCCGATCGCAACCTTGCCGCCCGCGCGCGTGCGGAACAGGTCGGCCGCGTCGTGGAGATGGGCAATAGTCGCCGCGGTACCCCAGTCGCCGTTGGTGTGGCCACCGTTGTAGTTGCACAGGCTGGGCCGGCTGAAGTCGGGTCGCATGAAGTGCCAGATGAGATTGCGCCAGGTGGTCCTGTCAGCATCGCCGGTGCGGCTCAACCCGATGTGCTTCTGGAAGGCTCGGACTGCGTCACGCGTGGCGGCATTGAAAGCCGAGGTGTCGGTCAGCCCCGACTTGCGCTTGGCGTTGAGCTGCTTCTTGAGCGCGATCACGGCCTCGTTGTCGTCACCCTCGGCAAGGTTGGGCACCAACGCCTCCCAGGTCGCCACGTTGGCGACTCCGCTGTCGCCCAGGCCCACCTCATCCTGGAAGCCGGACACGGCCGATTGCGTTTCGGGGTTGAACGAGCCGGTCACCTCGACGTTGTGGCCGCGAAACCGAAGCAGGTGCTGCAACGCGGTCACGTCGGGCCCACGATCACCCATGCTCTGGACTGGAAACTCGGCGCGCGGGTGGGCACTCGCCGGCGCGCGCGCCGGAGCGCCAAGGATGAGCGCGAACGCAACGGCCGCGGCCGCGATGCGCAATGGGCGTGCGAGTTTGGTCACGATGGCGTCCCTCCCCCTGCGGGCCTGCCGCGTGAACGGATGGCGGCCAGCATACGCGCCCGTAAGATGCCGCGGTGAGTCCGCCACTGCCCATCACCCCGCCCTTCCGGATCAGAGCGCGTGTGCTCACGCCGCTCGCGCAGGGCGGCTCGCGCTACCTGGCCGATGGGCTCATCGAGGTCTCCGACAACGGCCTGATCGCGAGCGTCGAGCCCTTCGTCGCGCAACGCGACGGCGCTGAGGTGATCGACCTGCGGCCGCGGCTCGTCGTGCCCGGCCTGGTCGATCTCCATGCTCACCTGCCGCAGCTGCCCAACGCCGGGCTTGGGGCCGGCACGGAGCTCCTGCCGTGGCTGGAGCGCTACATCTTTCCGCTCGAGCGCGAGTTCGATGTCCCGACCGCGCAGCGCGTTGCTCCGGCGGCATTCCGCGCCTTTGCCGCGGCGGGAACGACGACCGTCGTGCTCTACGGCGCGGTCTACGAGGACAGCCTGAACGCGGCCTTCGAGGCGGCCGAGGCACACGGACTGCGCGTGGTCATGGGCAAGGTGATGATGGATCGGCTGCGCTACGACGAGTCGATCAGCGACGCCCAGGTGCTCGAGGTCAGCCTCGCCCAGTCGCAGCGGCTCATCGAACGCTGGCACGGCAAGGACGGCGGCCGGTTGCGCTACGCGGTCACGCCGCGCTTTGCCGTCTCGTGCACGGCCGACATGCTGCGCGAATCCGCGGCGCTGGCGAAGGCGACGGGCGCGTACTGGCAGACCCACCTGGCCGAGGATCGTGGCGAGATCGAGGAGGTTGCGCGGCTCTTCCCGGAATCGCGCGACTACACCGACGTCTATGACGCGGCCGGCGGCCTCGGCCCTCGCTCGATCATGGGCCACGCGGTGCGGCTCTCCGATCGTGAGGTGGCGCGATTGGCTGAGACTGGCACGCGTATCGCCCACTGCCCGTCGTCGAACCTGTTTCTCGCCAGTGGCGCGACGCCGCTTGCGCGCTACCTGGAGGCGGGCATCGTGATCGGCCTGGGCAGCGACGTTGCCGCCGGACCGGACCTGGGCCTCTTTTCAGTCATGAAGGCAGGCGCCTACACACAGAGCGGTCTGCGCACGATGCTCGACGAGCGTCGCCCCGTGCTCATGCCGCTCGACTGGCTGCGGATGGGCACGCTCGAGGGCGCCCGGGCGCTGGGACTCGACGGACAGATCGGTTCGATCGAGACCGGCAAGGAGGCCGACCTGATCTGCATCGACCCGGACGTGACCGCGCCGATCCCCGATCAGCCGCTCGACGATCCGGCGGACATCGTCAGCCGGCTGATTTTCCGCGGCCGGCCGGACATGATCAACGGCGCATGGGTGCGCGGGCGGCTGTTACCCGCCTGAGGATCAGGCGCAAGAAAAGCTCAGGCGTCAGCGCAGACGAACTGGCCGGCGAAGCTCACGTTGTCGTTGGTGACACCTTCGAAATCGAAGGTCAGCATCGAACCCGAACGAGTGATGTCGATCATCGACGAGCCCTCGTTCTCGCGGGTGGCGTTGCCGGTGTACTGCGTGCCGATGCCCGAGGGCGACACGAAGTCGAAGCTGACGCCGCCGTCGGCTACATCGGTCGTCGATCCGTCGGCAGTCGGGACGTCCTCGGCAGCGACCGAGATGCCGAAGCGGTGGATCATGCCGTCGGGCGCATCGTCGTACCACGCGACGACGATGAAGTCGGGCTCCTCGAATGAGCCCGAGCACTCGCTCCCGTCATCGGCAACGGCGTAGATCTCGTGCGTGCCGTCGCGGCCGCCGCGAGTGTCATTGGTGAGCGTGACCGTGGCTGCGATGCCCGCGTCACTCTGGCTCGGATCGAGGCTCGCGCCGCTCGTCGCGCTCGGCGCGACGGAAGGCGTCGTGTCGGGCGTCGCGGTGGCGGCATCGGTTGGCGCCGCGGTCGTGGGCGTTGCGCCCGGTGTGGCGGTCGACGCGCTCGTGGGCTGTTGCGTTGGCGCCGGCGTGGGTTGACCACCGCCGCCACAAGCGACAACAAGCAGGAGCGCGCCGGCCATGAGGGCGCGATGAATTCGAGTCACTGGATCCTCCGATGAGTTGGCGGATTGACCGCCGTGGGACAGCAGTCGGTCGATTGTAGGACGGATCGTTAGGCTTGCCCGCGATGGACACGTGCGAGCTGCTGATCGTCAATGGCACGCTCGTCGACGGCACCGGATCACCCGGATTCGCCGCCGATGTGGCGGTCACTGGCGACCGTCTGCGGATCGTCGGCGGTGGGAGCGCCAGACCGGTCGCCGGCCGAACGATCGACGCCACGGGCAAGGTGGTCGCGCCGGGATTCATCGACCTCCACTCGCACTCCGGCCTGATGATGCTGGCCGATCCACGCCACGAGCCGAAGGTGCGCCAAGGCGTTACCACCGAGGTCTTCGGCGTCGACGGGCTGTCGTACTCGCCGCTCCCCTCGCAGGGTGATCTCGACGCGATGATCCGGATGAACGCCGGCCTCGATGGGGCGCCGCAAATCGGCGCCGACTGGGATTCGGTCGTGAGCTACCTGGATCGATTCGACGGCAAGGTTGCGGTCAACGTCGGCCTGCTGATCGGCAACAGCGCGCTGCGGATCAGCCGGTTGGGTTGGAACGACGTGCCCGCAGATGACACGGCCCTGTTCGACATGCGGGCGATGTTGCGCGACGCGATGTCCGCCGGCGCCCTGGGCATCTCGAGCGGGCTCGACTACCCGCCGGGCGCCTACGCCACGACCGACGAGCTGGCCGCACTGACGGCCGAGGCGGCACGCGCCGGCGGGTTCTACCACACCCACGTTCGCTACCAGCTCGGCGACCGATACCTCGATCCGTTTCGTGAGGCGATAGAGATCGGCCGTCGCGGCGAGGGCCCGGTTCACATCACCCACTTCTATCACCGCCAGACGCACCCTAGCGGACCCGAGCAGCTGCTCGGCCTGGTCGATGACGCGCGGGCGGAACGCCTCGACGTGACGTTCGACATGTACCCCTACGAATGGGCGTCGACCCGGTTGCTCATCCAGCTGCCGCTCTGGATCCAGGAGGGTGGCCCCGGACCGCTCAAGGAGCGCCTCGCCGAGGGCGCCGCGCGCGAGCGGCTGAGAACGGAGCTTCGTGCGCGCGGCGCAGCGTACACCTCGCCGGCCGGCTGGGCCGACGTGCGGCTCGGCTACTTCGCGCGCCCGGAGAACCTGCGCTGGGAGGGGCTGACGCTCGCCGACGTGATGCGCGAGCGAGGGGTCGACGCGGTCGATGCGATGTGCGACCTGTTGCTTGCCGAGGACCTGCGCGTCAACCAGGTGACGAGTGGACCGTGGACCGAGACGATGCACCACTTCGTCGTCCACCCGGTCGGCATGTTCGGCACCGACTCGACCTTCATCGGTGCCAAGCCATCGCCTCGAACGTACGGCTCATATCCGCGCGTGCTGGGCGAGTTCGTCCGCCAGCGGCAGCTACTCGGCATCGAGGAGGCGGTGCGCAAGATGACCACGGCACCGGCAGCGAGGCTGGGCCTGACGGATCGCGGACGGCTCGCCGATGGCTATCGCGCCGACATCGTCGTGTTCGACCCGAAAACGGTCGCCTCCAATGCCACCTACGACGAGCCACGCCGCTATCCGGACGGGATCGAGCAGGTGATCGTGAACGGCCTGTTGGTTGTGGACGGCGGTGCTCACACGGGCGCACTGCCGGGAAGGGTGATCCGACGCTGATGGCTGTGGTGGTTACCGGGCTGGATCACGTCCAGGGCTCGATTCCTCCCGGCGGCGAAGACGAGGCGCGCCGCTTCTACGTGAAACTGCTCGGGTTGCGCGAGGTTCCAAAGCCACCGGCGCTCAAAGTCCGCGGCGGGCTGTGGCTGGTTGGTGATGGCGTTCACCTTCACCTCGGTGTCGAGGCCGAATTCCGGCCGGCACGCAAGGCCCACATCGCGCTGCTGGTCGACGATCTGGAGTCATGCCGCAGCGAGCTCGTCGCTCACGGCGTTTCAGTGGCCGAAGACGATGCCCGGTTGGCAGTGGGGCGTTTCTACGCCTTCGATCCGTTCGGCAATCGGGTTGAGCTTGTCGCGGCCGCCGACCGCGGCTTCACGCTCAGAACGGCTTGGTGACCATCAGGAAGACGATGATCACGATCAGGATCGCGTTGATCATGCCGAACGTGCGCCCGCGCTTGGCGAGCGCCGCGATGTGCGGCGGCGGCCCCGAGGGTGGCGGCGTCCCCGGCGGCAGCTGAGGCGGTGGCCCCGACGTCGCCTCGATCAGCTTGCTGGCCGTCGGGATGAGGACCGCAAAGGCGATCGTCAAGGCGATGACGTAGAGCACGATCGAGACGAGCAGCCACGTCGTCGAAAGCAGGTTCAGGTTGGCGTACCAGACGATGAGCAGCCCGGTGATGCCCTGGAATACGGCCAGCGGCGCCACCATTCGCGACGACACGGCCTTCTGGAAGCGCAGCCCGAAGTTCGCGTGGGCGGGCTCGCGACCGATCATCGGCCCCAGGATCATGAACGCGAATACGGGCCCGAAAGCGACGATCGCGCCACCGATATGCAGGAACAGCAGGATCCGCAGAACCCAGTCCATCAGCGCCTCTCCCTCTCGCGTCGCCCACGCGACCTTGCGGCCTTCGCGGCCGGCCAAAGTTACACGGATGTGTCCGTGGATTTCCGTCGAGCACGGCCGTACCATCGCTGTCGATGACCGTCACGACGCGACCGCCGCGAACCGCACCGCTGCCTGAGGCGCCACTCGCTCCGATTCGGGCGCCCGAAGCGGGCGAAACCGGTCTTGGCCGGGCGCGGGCATGGCCGCTCCGCCGAGAGGGGCCGGCGAAGCTGAACGGCACGGCGCTGTACACCGACGACCTCGTCTTTCCCGGTGCTTGGTACGGCCACACGATCCGCTCGACCGACGCCCACGCGCGACTCCTCGGGATAGACCTCGACCCGTCGTTCGATTGGTCACGCGTCGTTTTCCTGACCGCGAAGGACGTTCCCGGCGAGAATCTGGTCAGCCTCATCACCGACGATCAGCCGGTTCTCGTCGACGACGAGATCCGCCACCACGCCGAGCCGGTGGCGCTGATTGCCGCGCCCGATCGGGAGACGTTGCGCGAGGCGAAGACCCGCGTCACGCTGCGGACCGAGCCGCTGCCGGCGGTCTTCGATCCGCTCGAGGCGACCCAGGAGTTCGCCCACTTCGCGATGAACAAGGGCGACGTCGACGCCGGCTTCGAGCAGGCCGAGGTCGTGATCGAGGGAACGTATCGGGTCGGCCACCAGGAGCAGCTGTACATCGAGAACAACGCGATGATTGCTGTGCCGCGGCCGGACGGCGGCGTGACCGTCCACGGCTCGTTGCAGTGCCCGTACTACATCCACAAGGCGATGAAGCGCGCCCTCGCGTTGAGCGGCGATCAGGCCGTTGTCGTCCAGGCCGAGACCGGCGGCGGCTTCGGTGGCAAGGAGGAGTACCCCTCGATCATCGCCATCCACGCCGCGCTGCTGGCTCTCCGCGTCGGCAAACCGGTGCGGATGATCTACGACCGCCACGAGGACCTCGCCGCGACCACCAAGCGTCACCCGGCGATCGTCAACTACCGCACCGGCGTGATGCGCGACGGGACGCTGGTTGCCCAGGACGTCGAAGTGATCATGGACGGCGGCGCTTACTCGACCCTCACCCCGGTCGTGCTGTCGCGCGGCACGCTCCACGCCGGCGGCCCATATGTGTGCCCCAACGTGCGCATCCATGGGCGCGCCGTGGCCACCAACACGCCACCGAACGGCGCTTTCCGCGGCTTCGGCGCGCCGCAGACCGAGTTCGCCGCCGAGATGCAGGTCAACCGGGTTGCCGACGCGCTCGGAATGTCGCCGCTCGACCTTCGGCGGCGCTGGGTGTACCGCCTCGGTGACGAGACGCCAAGTGGCCAGATCCTGCGCGAGAGCGTCGCCGGCGAAGAGGTGCTCGAGCGCGCCGCCGAGGCGGCCGAGTTCGAGCGCATCAGGGCGCAGACGGCCGGTGTTCGGGAGCGCAGGGACCAGGCGGGCAAGTCGGGCGGCTCGTCGGTCACCTCATCGGCAGACGTGCGCAGCGCACGCGGCATCGGACTCGCGCTGGCGTGGCATGGGGCAGGCTTCACGGGTTCGGGCGAGGTCAAGCTGGCCAGCGTGGCCAGCCTCGAGTTGACTTCGGTCGGTCAGATCCGGGTGCTGACCGCGTCGACCGAGATGGGCCAGGGCACCAAGACGATCTTTCCGCAGCTCGTCGCCGAGCAGCTCGGTGTCCCGATCGAGGCGGTCGAGATGGCGCCGCAGGACACCTCAATCGTGCCCGACAGCGGCCCCACGGTCGCCTCACGGACGGCGATGGTCGTCGGCGGCCTGGTCATCAAGGCCGCCCGCAAGATGCGCGAGCAGGTCGAGACGGCAACCGGATCACCGTTTGCGGAGTCGTACCAGGCGTTCGCGAGCAAGGGTGGCGGGCTGCGCATCGACGAGCAGTTCGAGGCGTATCCAAACGTGGTTTTCGACGACGAGACGTACCGCGGCGACGCCTATCCAGCGTACGGTTGGGCCTGTGCCGTTGCCGAGGTGGACGTCGACCTGGATACGGGCGAAGTGACCACGCGCAGCGTCGTCTCGGCCGACGACATCGGCAAGGCAATCCACCCGGTTCTCGCCGAGGGCCAGGTCGAAGGCGGCACTCTGCAGGCCGTTGGCTACGCCACGATCGAGGAGATCAAGCTTGCCGACGGGCGCTATCTCAACGATCGCCTCGCGACGTACCTGATCCCGACCTCGCTCGACGCGCCGCGCATTGAGTCGATCCTGGTCGAGAACCCGTTCTCCGGTGCGCCGCACGGCGCGAAGGGCGTCGGCGAGCTGCCGATGGACGTTCCCGCCGCGGCCGTGGTGGCGGCGATCCACGATGCGACTGGTGTCTGGATCCATGACCTGCCGGCGACGCCAGAGCGGATCCTGGCCGCGCTCCACGGCATTCAGCCGCCGCCACTGCCCGGCATCAGCACGGTTGCTCCTCGCTCGGGCACCGAGGCGCCCTCGGCCGACGACGCGGGTACGCCCGACGAGGGGCTCGACCCTCGCCCGGACGCGCCGACCGACCCGCAGCCAATGCGCGGCCCGTACAACGAATGAACAACGTAGCGAGCCGCGGCAGATGACTTACCGATTCAGCGTCAACGGCGCGCCGGTCGAGCTCGAGGTGCCCGGCATGCGCCGCCTTCTCGACGCTTTGCGCGAGGACCTCGCGCTGACCGGCACCAAGGAGGGCTGCGGCGAGGGCGAGTGCGGCGCCTGCTCGGTCATCGTCGACGGCCAGGTGGTGGACAGCTGCCTCGTGCCCGTCTGCCAGGTCGACGGGAAGAGTGTCACCACCGTCGAGGGCCTTTCGCCGCATGGCAGCCTGGACCGGCTGCAGCAGGCGTTCCTGGAGCATGGCGGCGCCCAGTGCGGGATCTGCACGCCGGGCATGCTGATGGCCGGACGGGCGTTCATCGACGACGGCGGCGCGCCGGTCGAGGACGACATCCGCGAAGCGATCGCCGGCAATCTCTGTCGCTGCACGGGTTACACCAAGATCATCGATGCCATCGCGGCCGCTGCATCGCCGACATCGGCGGCTGGATCGCCGGCGCCGCCCCAATCCGACCCGGCCGCCTAGATGCCCGTCGAACCGCCGGTCAGCTCACCCGCGTCGCTCGACGAGGCCTACACAGTGCTCGCCGATGGGAACAGCTGGCGGCCGATTGCCGGCGGCACGGACCTGATGGTCCAGATCACTGGCGAGATCGGTCCACCGCCGGAGCGCGTGCTCGACCTCTGGCGACTGGGTGAGCTGCGCGCGATCGCGCTCGACGACGGCGCTCTGTCAATCGGCGCGCTCGCCACGTTCACCGACATCCGCCGCTCCGAACTGTGCCAGGAACACTTGCCAGCTCTGGTGGCCGCGGCGTCCACGATCGGCGCCGCCCAGATCCAGAACCGGGCAACGCTGGGCGGCAACGTGGTCAACGCCTCACCGGCGGGTGATTCGCTGCCGGTCCTGCTGGCCGCCGACGCGCAGCTCGTCCTGGGCAGTGCCTCGGGCGAACGAGAGATTTCGGCGACCAACTTCTGGCCCGCTTACCGCCAGACAGCACGCCGGCCGGACGAGCTCCTGCTGCGCGTCCACATCCCGCTTCCCCGTGGGCGCCAGATCGTATTTCGCAAGGTCGGGACGCGTCGCGCCCAGGCAATCTCGAAGGTCGTGATGGCGATGTCATGGCGCGAGGATGGTGGTGTGTGGCGCGACGTCCGTCTGGGTCTCGGCTCCATCGCCGCGACGCCGGTCCGGGCGTTCGAGACTGAGCGCGTGCTCGAGGGCGCGGCGGCGAGGCGAGAGGTTGCCGATCACGCCGCCGCGACGCTGTCCCGAGAGATCAAGCCGATCGACGACGTGCGCTCCACCGCCGACTACCGTCGAGTCGTCGCGGCACGGGTGCTCCACCGGCTGCTGCGCGATGCCGGTGGCTGGCAATGACCGTGGTAGCGCCTCAGCCGGTATCTTTCACCGTGACCCGGGGGCCCAGCCACGTGGAGGTACGAGCCGTGCTGGCAAGAGTGACCGCTTTCCTCGTCCTGATCGTGATCCTCGCCGCGTGCGGCGGAGGCTCGACGACGAGCCAGTCACCGTCGACGTCAGCCGCACCCTCCGCGCAGGGGACACCGCCGGTCGTGACCGGCGACGCGATCGATTCCGAAACCGTTGGGGCCGCCGTAGCGGCCCTGCAGGCGATGGAGTCGTGGACCTTCGACGTGAGCACGATCACGATGGGCCTCGAGACCGGGGTTCGAACGACCATCACCGGCACCGAGCGCAACGCGCCACAAAAGGCCGTCAAGGCATCGCACGTCCCGGTGATCGGCGATCCTCCGTTCCAGTACATCCGCATCGAGGACGACATCTGGTTCGACACAGGAACCGGCACTTTCACACAGGTCGAGGCGGCCGAAGCAGAGAACCTGATCGACCAATACGAGCCCTACTACCTGACCGGCCTGGCCCAGTCGGCGGTCGACAACGACTTCCAGTTCGAGCCGGTCGGAACCGAGGTCATCAACACGATCGAAGCGATGCACTACCGGCTGTCCGAGGAAGACCTCGAGCAGATCACGGAAACGACCGAGTTGTCCCCCGACCAGTGGGGCGGTGATGTCTGGATCGCAACCGACGGCGGCTACCTGGTCCAACTCGCCTGGGGACCGCAGACGCCGGCTGATGCTCTGCTGACCACCGGCTTCATCTACACCGTGACCGACGTCGATTGCGAATGCCCGATCGAGCCACCGGCCTGATCGTCGCGCCCGATGCCGCACCAGGTCGTGATCGGGTCCTGACGCCGGACGCGCTCGAGTTCCTGGCGCGACTGCATCGCGAGTTCGAGCCGCGGCGACAGGAGATCCTCGCTGAGCGAAGCGATCGCGCGGTTCGCCTCGCAGCTGGAGAGCAGCTCGACTTCCTGGCCGAGACGGAAAACGTGCGCGAGTCGGAGTGGTCGGTCGCGCCAGCACCGGATGACCTGAACGACCGGCGCGTTGAGATCACTGGCCCGGCCGACCCGAAGATGACGATCAACGCGCTCAACTCGGGCGCGAGGGTGTTCATGGCCGACTTCGAGGATTCCCTGTCGCCGACCTGGGCGAACGTGGTCGAGGGCCAGGTGGCGCTCATGGACGCGGTGCGCCGCGAGCTCGAGTTCACCTCACCTGAAGGCAAGCAATACCGACTCAACAACGACGTCGCGACGCTCGTCGTCAGGCCACGTGGTTGGCATCTCGTGGAGCGCCACGTCGAGGTCGACGGCCAGCCGATGTCGGGCTCGCTGTTCGACTTCGGGCTGTACCTCTTCCACAACGGCGCCGAGTCGCTGCGGCGCGGGTCGGGGCCGTACTACTACCTGCCAAAGATGCAGGGCCATCGCGAGGCGCGCCTCTGGAACGAGGTGTTCCTGTGGGCTCAGGACGTGGTCGGCGTGCCACGTGGCTCGATCCGCGCGACAGTGCTGATCGAGACGATCTGGGCCGCGTTCGAGATGGACGAGATCCTGTACGAGCTGCGCGAGCACGCCGCTGGTCTCAACGCCGGCCGCTGGGACTACATCTTCAGCGTCATCAAGGCGTATTCGACGCGACCTGGCTGGGCGCTGCCGGATCGTGCGCAGGTGACAATGGCCGTCCCGTTCATGCGCGCCTACTCGCAGCTGCTGGTCAAGACGTGCCATCGCCGCGGCGCGCACGCGATGGGCGGCATGAGTGCCTTCATCCCCAACCGACGCGAGCCCGACGTGACCGCCAATGCGCTGGCCAAGGTGACGGAGGACAAGGAGCGCGAGGCCGGCGACGGTTTCGACGGCACGTGGGTCGCTCACCCCGATCTCGTTCCGGTCGCGATGTCGGTCTTCGATCGGGTGCTCGGCGACAAGCCCAACCAGAAGGATCGCCAGCGCGACGACGTTTCGGTCACCGCAGAACAGCTGACCGACTTCACGATTCCCGGCGGCGAGATCACCGAGGCGGGTCTGGCAACCAACGTCTCGGTCGGCATCCGATACATCGCCGCGTGGCTCGACGGGACGGGAGCGGCGGCGATCGACAACCTGATGGAAGACGCGGCGACGGCCGAGATCTCCCGCTCGCAGGTCTGGCAGTGGGTCCAGAACGGCCGCTTCACCGCCCAGCGCGTTCGCGAAGAGATCGACAAGTGGCGCTCGCACGACGCCGAAGCGTCAGAGCTGTTCGATGATCTGGCTCTGTCCGACGAGTTCGCCGAGTTCCTGACCCTGCCCGCCTACGAGCGCCTCGACTAGACCCTCAGCGCCAGGTCAGCTGGCGCTCCTGGAACTTACCGAAGCCGCGACGGCCGACGAAGTGGCCGTCGCGGATGACGAACTCGCCGCGTACGAGCACTGAGCGGACATAACCGGCCGCTTCCATCCCCTCGTACGGCGTGTAGTCGCTGGTGTGGTGCAGCTCGGCTGCCTTGATGGTTCGTCGCTCGGTTGGGTCGAACAGCACGATGTCGGCGTCCTTGCCCGGTTCGATCGAGCCCTTTGAGCCGAGGCCGAACAGCCGCGCGGGTGTGCTCGACAGCACGTCGACCATCCGCTCGATCGACAGTCGGCCGCGGGCAACGCCCTCGCTGTAGACCACGGCCAGCAGCGTCTCGATGCCCGGAGCGCCATTGCTGATCTCCGGGAAGGGCTGGCCGACGAGCCGCTTCTCGACGCCGAGGCGGTCGGGAACGTGATCAGTGGCAACTTGCGAGAGAGTCCCGTCCGCAAGGGCACTCCACAACGCCTCGCGGTCGACCGGCGAACGAAGCGGCGGCGAGATCACATACCTGGCGCACTCGTCGTCCGGTGTGGCGTAGCGCGATTCGTCGAGCGCCAGGAAGTGCGGGCACGTCTCGGCGAACACCGGCTCGCCCGCCTCGCCTGCGCTGCGCAGCTCGGCGAGCGCGGCCGCGCACGACATGTGCACGGCGTACATCGGCGCGCCGGCGGCACGGGCCATGTCGATCGCCTTGCGCGTCCCGTGCGACTCGACGTACGGCGGACGCGACTGGGCGTGGTAGCGCGGCTGGGAGTGGCCCTCGCCGAGCAGCTGGGCCGTGTTCGACTCGAGCTCGGCCCGATCCTCGCAGTGGATGTTGAGAAGTCCCCGCTGCTCGGCGGTGGCCTGCAGAGCCTCCTCGAGCTGCGCCTCGGAGAGAGCAAAGTCGTAGACCATGAACGCCTTGAACGTCGGCACGCCGGCACCGATCGCGATCGGAATCTCGCGTCGGAGATCGACGTGGGTCGGCTGCAGGACAAGGCTAAGCCCATAGTCGATCACTGAGTCGGCCTCGGTCTGTCCGCGCCAGGCCCTGATATCGCTCGGCAACGAGGCCGTTTGCTCGGAGCCGGTGCCCGGATTGTTGAACGACAGGAAAGTCGTAGTGCCACCGTGCGCCGCCGCGACCGAGTCCTGGAAGAAGCGATCCGGCTCGCTGTCGCTCGCGACGCGCGTGTGGGTATGAACGTCAACGACGCCGGGCAACACGAGCAGGCCACCGGCATCCATCTCGTACGCCTCTGCCGATTGGGGCAGCCGATCCTCGACGGCCAGGATGCGTCCACCGGCAACGGCCACGTCCGCGACGCGGCTGCCGGTCGATGTGACCACCGTCCCGCCGCGGACGATCAGCTCGGCGTTCAACGCAGAGCTCGGTAGCGCGGCGCGACGACCGACACGGCCCAGCGCAGGAGCAGGTTGCCGAAGCGCGGCTGGTGGCGCGTGTACTCCAGCCTGGCACCCTCGGCGAAGCGCCAGATGCGCGGCCGATGGAGCCGCTTGCCGGCCTTGAAGAGCAGCTTTCGCCAGCGCGGGAACGTCCGGCGCCGGAACTCGACCGACCGTCCCTCGGCCGCGGCGAAGGCCTCCACCGCGGCGCGTGTCCTCGGTGACAGTGACGTCGGGCCGTGCGAATGGATCGTGGCGCTTGTCGCCCGCTTCGCATCGGCGAATGTGCCGCGCTTGATGCCTGCCTCCTCGAGGATTCGCCGCGGGATTGGCCGGTCATTGTCCATTCCGAGAACGAAAGGCGCCATCTCCGCGCTGCGACTGATCGGTCCGACCGAGTCCATCTGGAGTGCCCCGAACCACGGCAGCGGAACGTGAATGAAGCCAGCCTGGATGCGCCACTCGCCGAGAGACATGCCAGCTTGCTCGAGGCGCCAAAGCAGGCTCCGCTTTGGCCGGTTGAGCCACCACATCCCATCACCGAAGAAGCCGGTGATCAGCA
>DASQLS010000093.1:0-2738 GCA_035629915.1 Candidatus Limnocylindrales bacterium
GAGAAGACGCGCTGGTCGGAGATCGTGGTGTCGGGGCGGGCGAGGTAGACGTACTCGAACAGGCAGCCCTTCGGCTGGGCCTCGGCGAACCGCTCGGTGCGCAGACCGTTCTCGTCGATGGCGAGGAACTCGCCGGGCTCGACCTCGCGGATGTAGGACGCGCCGACGATGTCGAGCGCTGCCGTCTCGCTGGCGACGACCCACCCGCGCTCGAGCCGGCCGAGCACGAGCGGCCTGATGCCCTGCGCGTCGCGGGCCGCGTAGAGCGTGCCCTCGTCCATGAACACGAGGGAGAACGCGCCACGGAGGCGCGGCAGGACGTCGATGGCTGCTTCCTCGACCGAACGGTCGTCGAGTGAGGACAGCAGGCTTGCCATGACGCCGGTGTCGCTGGTGGCCGTCTCTGCGTTGCCGTTGCCGTTGCCGTTGTGACCAGCGGCGGCCGTGCGTTCCTTCAGGAGATCGACGAGGTCATGGGTGTTGGTGAGGTTGCCGTTGTGGGCCAGCGCCACCGATCCGCTGGACGTGGGGCGGAACGTCGGCTGGGCGTTCTGCCACACGCTCGAGCCGGTGGTGCTGTAGCGGGAGTGGCCGATCGCGACCGAGCCCTTGAGCGACTCGAGCGTCGCCTCGTCGAAGACCTGCGAGACCAGGCCCATGTCCTTGTACACGAGGATCTGACGCCCGTTGCTCACCGCGATGCCGGCCGACTCCTGGCCGCGGTGCTGCAGAGCGTAGAGCCCGAAGTAGGTGAGCTTGGCGACTTCCTCGCCCGGAGCCCAGACACCGAACACGCCACAGGCGTCCTGGGGTCCGACATCCTGGGGGTCGAGGTCGTGGGTCAGGCGACCGTCTCCGCGGGGCACGTCCTCAGTGTACGGGCCACCATCCCGGCAAGTTTCGCTACCGTGCGGATGTGCTCACCGCTTTTCTGTACGGACTTGGCACCGCCGTGCCGCTCGTCCTCGGGGCGGCGATCGGCCTGCGGTGGACGATCCCTCCGCGTGTCCTCGGTGGACTCATGGCTTTCGGCGCCGGCACCTTGGTCGCAGCGGTCAGCGAGGAGCTGTTCGGCCCCGCATTCGACTCGATGACACCCGCACTGGCCGGGGCATCGCTGCTGGCCGGAGCTGCTGTCTACGTCCTTGCGGCTCACCTCATCGACACGCGACTCGGCGCGAGCGCCGTGGGGTGGGCGCTCCTCCTCGGGGCGGTGCTCGACGGCGTCCCGGAGAACGTCGCCCTCGGCGTCTCGATGGACGAGGGCGGGCTCGTCCTGCTCGTGGCCATCGCCGTGGGCAACACCCCCGAGGCCATCAGCAGTGGCGCCTACCTTCGCACCGAAATGGACATGGAGCGGCGACGAGGCATGCTTCTCTGGGCAGCCACCGGAGTGCTGTTGGTGCTGACGACTGTCGGGGCGAACGCGGCCGCAGGCTCGGTCGGACCGGCCTCGATCGCCGCGATCCAGGCGTTCGCCGGCGGCGCGACCATCGCCGTGCTCGCCAACACGCTGATGCCCCAGGCGTACAAGGAGGGTGGCTGGTGGGTCGGCCTCGCGACCGCCCTCGGCTTCCTCGTCGCTTACGTGCTGGGTTGACCGGCTTCGGGGTCGAGCGCGTGAACGTGCACGGTCGCTGACTTGCCCTTCACGTCATGCTCTCCTCGGTCGGTGAGGCCAGCGTGTGACGTGGCCAGGGCATCGAGGGTGTGCTGGGTGAGAAGGATCGTGTCGCCCGTCGTCTTGGTGAGCTGCTCAATCCGTGCGGCGACGTTGACGGTGTCGCCGATGAGGGTGAATTCGAGTTTCCCCGCCCCGCCGATCGTGCCGGCGATGACCTTCCCGGTGTTGATCCCGATGCCGATCCGGAGGTCTCCCTTGAAGCGTTCGGCGACGAGCCGACTGATTCGGACGGCGGCCGTGACGGCGGCATCGGCGTGGAGTTCGAGGGTGTTCGGAGCGCCGAAGACGGCCAGGGCGCCGTCACCGAGGTACTTGTTCACGTGGCCGCCGGTATCGAGGACGGCTGGCACGACGATCTCGAACAGGGCATTCAGGTGCGAGACGGTGTCCTCGGCGGTGTGGGACTCAGCGAACGGAGTGAAGTCGCGGATGTCCACGAACAGCACGGTGACGTCGATCCGCTCGCCGGTGAAGATGTCATCGCCCTGCGCGAGCAGCCGGGTGGCGAGGGCTGGGTCGACGTAGGAACCGAACGCCGCCTGCAGTCGTTCGCGTTCGGCGAGGCCGGCCTGCATCCGGTTGAACGACGCAGCCAGTGCGCCGAGGTCGTTGTCCTGCACCACCGGGAGGCGCTGGCTGTAGTCGCCGGCAGCGACTCGCTGAGTACCCTCGGCGAGATCCCGGATCGGTCGCAACGACGGCCCGAACGCGGCGCCCACCGTGATCGGCACCGCGAAACCTACAGTCAATCCCGTTGCGATGAGGATGACCAGCATGGGATGGCTGCTGGCCCGGTCGACCACGGCAACGAAGATCGCGCCTGAAAGGGCGAAGCACCAAGCCGTGCCGAGAATCGTCAAGGTCGACCAGGTGGCGAAACTGGGACGTGACCGGGGCAGCGCGTCGCCGATCGAGGACTCCGCCGCGATGGCGACCCGACACGGACGCAGGAATGCCTCGGGGAACGAGTGGATGGCGATCATCTGTATTGCGGTGAAGGCCACGACGCCCCAGATCCCGTACTGGATCATTCGCAACGAGCTCGCTCCGGCGA
>DASQLS010000094.1:0-9079 GCA_035629915.1 Candidatus Limnocylindrales bacterium
CAGCGCCTCGAGGCGCGACTTGCCCGGCATCCACATCCCGCCGCCCACGTACATCTCGCCCGGCTGGAAGTTGAAATAGCCACCGTTGCCGTGGGCGTCGGCGTCGATGACCGCGCCATCCGCGCCGTGCTCGACCCACGGGAACGACGCCGCGACGTGCGTCTTGTAGGGCGACTTGTCGCGACTGAATCGCGTGTCGCGGTAGATCCTGAAAGGCGATCGCCGGGGGTCGGCGTCGAGTGGAATTTCACGCGCATCGAATCGGTCGGCAAGGTCGACGCAGAGCTCCTCCATGGGCTCCTTCAGCAACCGCTCGTAGTCGGCTTTGCGTGGCTGGAACCAGGCTCGATCGTTATTCGCGGCTAGATCGGCCAGGAACTGGATCGCCTCGCGCTTGAAGCCTCGAAACGCCATCGCGACTCAGGCGTCGAGGTAGGGCGGAAGTCCCCAGAGCGGGAAGAAGCGAGCCGTGTCGAGGAAGAATGTCAGGCCGCTGATCTTGCCGTCGTTCATCTCGACGACCTGGATCGACCACGGCTCGAGGCGCCCCGGTGGGCCGGGCTTGTATTGGGCGAAGCCAAGCGAGCCGTTGACGTCGACCGGGATCAGCCGCGAACCCTGGCAGGCGATGCCCGGGCCAAGGCACCAGTCGACGATGTCGCGGTGCGTCTGGAGCCACATCGCGTAGGGCGGCATGTTCCAGTCCGCATCCTCGTGGAGCAGCGCGGTCAGCGCGTCCATGTCGTATGACTCGAACGCCTCGACGTAGCGTGCCAGCAGCGCGCTGCTTGCCTCGTCCATCGGCCGCTGTGGATCGTCGAGCGAGACCTGCCTCGACTGGAGCGTCTCCCTTGCCCGCTGCAGCGCGCTGTTGACCGACGCGACGGACGTGCCGAGCAGCTCGGCCACCTCGGTGGCTCGCCAGCGGAGCACTTCGCGCAGGATCAGGACTGCCCGCTGCTTGGGCGGCAGGTGCTGCAGCGCGGCCATGAACGCGAGCTTGACCGACTCACGCGCAAGGGCCACCTCGACCGGATCGCCGCCGCTCACGAGGACGCGATCGTCAGGCGCTGGCTCGATCCAGGCGCTTTCCTCGATCGGCGGCGGAAGGGGCATGTCGGCCGTCTGCGGCGCGCCGAGATCCATGGGGCGTGCGCGCCGCTTGCGCTCGGCAAGCATGTCGAGGCACACGTTGGTCGCGATGCGGTAGAGCCACGAACGGAGCGACGAGCGGCCCTCGAAGCGGTCGTAGCTGCGCCACGCGCGAAGCATCGTCTCCTGGACCGCGTCGTCCGCCTCGAACAGTGAGCCGAGCATGCGGTAGCAGTAGCCGGTCAGCTCGCGTCGGTACTCCTCGAGCTGAGGCTCCAGGTCGGCGACTACGGCCACGGCAGGCACTGTGTCAGCCACCAGGTGATTCTAACGGTGATCCAGGCGATCCCTTTCGAACGCGAACGAAGCGTCGCGTCGGGCGACGGCTGGCCGTGTGGCCCGGTCGCCGCACCGCCGTCAGTCGGGCTTCGGACGGGCCCGGGTTGCGAATCCACCTGAGCGGAAGCCATCCAAGCGCCAGGAGATCACCAGTGATGAACGTGCGATGGCCCCCGTCGACACAGCCGACCTCGACCGTGCCGGCCTTGATGGTCACCAGCGTGTCCGCCCATTCAGCCGCGTCTGTCTCGCGCTCCTCCCCCGGTGCGAAGACCAGGTCCCAGCGCTCGAAGCCGCTCGACAGGCGGACATGGAGGTACCTCGGTCTGAGCTCGTCCATGTCGTCCACCCCTCGTCGGTCTCGACCGCTCAGGGAGCAGGCGGGATGTTCTGGTTGAGGTGGAAGAGATTGGTCGGGTCGTAGCGGCCCTTGATCTCCGCCAGGCGCTGGAAAGTCGCGCTCGGGTAGGCATCGCGAACTCGTTCGGAGCCGCCGGCGCCGCCGATGAAATTCACGTAGGCGCCGGGCGTGCCGTCGCCGATCGCGGCGACGAGGTCGCGCACCCACGCTTCACGCTCGGCGTAGTCGTCCGGGCCGTTGTAGAAGCAGACGACCTGTGCCATCACCTTGGCCTGGCGATGGGCGAATGCCGTCGCCTCGGCCGGCACGCGGGCCATTGCGCCACCGAGCACTCGCAGCTGGACTGCCTTCAGCGGCGCGTCCGAGGCTCCGATGGCATCGACGATCGCCTGTGCGGCCGGCTTGTCGACGTTGCTCAGAAACATCGGATGCTCGACCACCTTGGGTCGATACGGCTCGCCGCCCTCTGGCGCCGGCTCCTCCTGGAACATCTCCGGGTAGGGCATCGGCTTGAGCATGTCGGCGATCGGCGTGGCCAGGGAGCGGAACGGCTCCATTGCCTTCTCGCCGGCCGCCTGGTCGCCGGTGTGGCCGAGCATCGCCAGGATCACCGCCTTGCCGTGCCACTCCTCGGGCACGAAGGGCATCGGCGGGCAATCCATCACGTTGGCGATCGTCGATACATCGTCCGAAGCGCCGGCCGCGGCGGCGATGAATCCGGTAACGGTGTCAGCCGTCGCGGGCAGGACCAGGATGCCGCCGACGAACGACTCGGCTGGCTGCAGCTGGTACTGGAACCTGGTCACCACGCCAAAATTGCCGCCGCCGCCGCGAATGGCCCAGAACAGGTCCGGGTCCGATTCGGCGTCGACAAGTCGCACTTCGCCGTCGGCGGTGACGAGCTCGGCGGCCAGCACGTTGTCGATCGTCATGCCGTGCTTGCGCACGAGGTAGCCGATCCCACCACCCACGGTGATGCCGCCGATGCCAACGCTGCCCGTGTCGCCGAAGCCGATCACAAGGCCCTGCTCGGCTGCGGCCTTGACAACCTCGGCCGCGGTCAGCCCGGTCTCCGCCCAGGCCGTTCGCTTGTCCGGGTCGATCTCGATCGCTTTCATGTCGCGCAGGTCGATCACGACGCCACCCTCGGTCGAGCTGTGGCCGGCGCCGTCGTGGCCGCCGCTGCGAACAGCCAGGTCCAGCCCGTGCTCTCGAGCGACGTTGACCACTGTCGCAACGTCGGCCGCGTTGGCGACGCGGGCGATGGCGGCCGGATGATGGTCGATGTGACCGGCCATCACCATGCGCAGCGCGTCGTAGTCCGCGTCGCCGGACAGCACCAGCCGACCGGTCAGCTGTTCGCGCAGCTGGTTCGTCCAAGTCGTCGTTGCGGTGGTTGAAGCTGACATGCCTGGTCCTCCGTGACCTATTTGAACCTCTGCCAATACAGACTGAGCCCGATTGCGGAACTAACCGGTGCTGGACCGCAAGTCGTCCACGATCCCGGCGATACGGGCCACGCCGTCCTTGATCTGGCGCTCGTCAACCGAGCCGTAGCCGAACACGAGGCCGCCCGGGCCGTCTGGGTTGACACGTGTCGACGATAAGCCGACCAGTCCGATCCCAGCGTGTGCGGCACGTTCGACGAGTGCGGATTCATCGATCCCGTCGGGCAGCGTTGCCAACACGTGCAGGCCCGCGGAAGCACCACACGGCTGCATCTGCGGCAGGTGGCGCTCGAACGCGTCGAGCAGGACGTCGCGTCTGCGGCGATAGAGAATCCGCATCCGGCGCAGGTGGCGGTCGAGCTCGCCGCGGGTGATGAAATCGGCCAGTGCCAGCTGATCGAGCGCGGCAGAGCCGTGATCGGCTGCCATCTTGAGATGAGCGACGTCGGCGGCGATCCGACTGGGCGCCACGATCCAGCCGAGGCGCAGGCCCGGCGCGAGGACCTTGCTGGCTGTTCCCACGTACGCAACACGATCGGCGCATAGGCCCTGCATTGCGCCGATCGGCTCGCGGTCGTAGCGGAACTCGCTGTCGTAGTCGTCCTCGATGATCGTCGCGTCGCGACGGTCGGCCCAGGCAATGAGCGCCGCGCGGCGTTCGGCCGGCAACACGGCGCCCGTCGGATACTGGTGGGCGGGCGTGACAACGACGGCATCCACGTTCGCCGCTTCGAGCGCGTCGACGCTGATGCCGCGATCGTCGACCGCGATGGGCACGGTCTGCAGCCCGGCCTCGTCGACCATCGCGCGATACTCCGGGTGCCACGGGTCCTCGATGCCGATCCGGCGCGCGCCACGCAAGCGCAGCGTTCGCGCGAGGAGCTGGAGTGCCTGCGCAAAGCCGGTTGCGATGACCACCTCCGATGCCGATGCGCCCGTGCCGCGCGCCCGGTTCAGGTAGGTCGACAGCGCCGCGCGCAGCTCGGGCATGCCGCGCCCATCGATGTAGCCGAGCCGCGTGGCTGGTGTCTCATTGAGGACGCGACGCAATGACCGCAACCAGGCCGATCGAGGAAACTCGGTCAGGTCGGGCCGGCCAGGCCGGAAATCGAATTCGAACTGCGGCCGTTGCGAGAGCGTCGGCAGGCGCTGCTCGACGATCGGCACTCGTGCGACGCGCGTGCTGCCGCCGGGCCGGCTGGCCAGGTAACCCTCGGCAATGAGCTGCTCGTATGCCTCGACCACGACGCCGCGGGCGATACCGAGCTGGCCAGCAAGGGCGCGCGTCGAGGGCAGCGTCGACTCCGCTGCGAATCGGCCCGAACGGACCGAGTCGCGCAGCTGCTGCTCGAGCTGGCGATGGAGTGGCACGTCGCTGTCGCGCCGGAGTGGCACGAGCAGCTCGATCGCCGACGCGGTCCGTGAACTGGTACTCATCTCGACCATTGAACTGGACCTTACCAGAGTACCGGTAGCTGGTCACCATGCCCGAATGAACGATCAGCAGAACCGTTTCAACTGGTTCCTATTCCTCGCCATGGGCGTGATGTGGGGCAGCAGCTACCTGTTCATCAAGATCGGCGTCGAGACGATCACGCCATTCACCCTGATCGCCCTGCGCCTGGCGATCGGCGCCGCCCTCCTCGGCGCTGTGGTTCTGTACCTGCGCGCGCGGCTCCCCCGTGATGCCCGGATGTACGGCCACCTGCTGGTCATGTCGATCATCAACATCGTCATTCCGTTCGCCCTGATCACGTGGGCCGAGCTGACCGTTCCGTCGTCCCTCGCGGCCGTGCTGACCGGGACGGTGCCCCTGTTCGTGATCGTGATCGCCGCCTTCTTCCTGCGCGATGAGCCGATCACCGCCAATCGACTGATCGGCCTGCTGGTCGGTTTCGCCGGCGTCGTCGTGCTGACCAACCCGAGCGGGTTCGGCGCCGACGGCACGGCCATCGCCCAGTTGGCCATCCTTGGTGCCGCGCTCTCCTACGCCATCGGCGGCGTATACGCGCGCCGTTTCGTGAGCGGCCTGCCACCGATCATCCCTGCCTTCATGCAGGTCGTCCTCGCCTTCGCGATCAGCGGCACCCTGGCACTGCTGTTCGAGCAGCCGTTCGGGTTGGCCTACTCGGCTGCCGCTATCGGCTCGCTGCTATGGCTCGGCGTCCTCGGATCGGGCGTGGTGTACCTGATCTACTTCAGGTTGCTGCGCACTTGGGGCGCGACACGGACATCGCTCGTGGCTTACGTGATGCCGGTCGTCGGCATCATCCTCGGCGTGGCTGTTGCCGGCGAGACGATCGACGCCCGAATCATCAGCGGCACGGTGCTGGTCATCGCCGGTGTGGCGCTGGTCAACAGCAGGTACGGCCGACGGCCGCTCTTCGCGCGCGGTAGACGACTGGAGGCAGTTGCGGGTGCGGCCGCGGGTGCGGGTGCGGAAGGCGAAGTAGCAGCTTGAGCTGGGCAGCTCTCGAGGCAGGCGCGCCCGATCTTGCCGCCGCCGGGCGGCGCTTGATCTACAGGGATCCGATCGGCCAGGGCCTGCTGGCCACCGTCCTCGGCGACGCGCCGCCGCGCATCCACCCGGTCTACGTGGCAATCAACGACGGGCGGCTGCTGACCTTCATCAACCCGTCGATCAAGATGGCCGACATCGAGCGCGACGGACGCTTCGCATTCCACACGCACATCGACCCGATGGCGCCGAGCGAGTTCTCGGTCCGCGGTCGCGCGACGCCGATCGAGGGCGACCTGCGTCGCGAGATCGCCGCCGGCTGGTACTTCACCACCGATGAGCGCTACGGGCTGTTCGAGCTGAACGTCGAATCCGCCCTGCTCGGCCGCCGCGACGATCCCGACGCGTGGCCGCCGATCTATCAGCGCTGGACTACCTCGACCGATTAGTAATCGTGGCCGGCGGCGTCTAACCCACTGAATGAACGCAACCGCAGATGATCTCCCGGAGAACGCCGTGAACACTGAAGTACCCGCCCGCGCAGGGCGGCGCGAATGGATCGGGCTCAGCGTCCTTGCCCTGGCGTGCCTGATCTACGTGATGGACCTGACCGTGCTGCACCTGGCCGTGCCGCAGATCAGCGCCGAGCTCAATCCAACCAGCGCCCAGCTGCTGTGGATCATCGACATCTACGGCTTCTTCGTCGCCGGCGTCCTGGTGACGATGGGCACGCTGGGCGACCGGATCGGCCGTCGCCGGCTGCTGATGATCGGTGCCGCTGCCTTTGGCGTGTTCTCGGTTCTCGCCGCACTTTCGACGAGCGCCGAAATGCTGATCGTCAGTCGAGCACTGCTCGGCCTGGCCGGAGCGACGCTCGCGCCCTCGACGCTCGCCTTGATCTTCTACATGTTCGCCGACCCGCGGCAGCGCTCGTTCGCGGTCGCTGTCTGGATCGGTGCGTTCTCTGTCGGCAGTGCGATCGGGCCCGTGCTCGGCGGCCTGATGCTCGAGTTCTTCTGGTGGGGGTCCGTCTTCCTGATCGCCCTGCCGGTGATCGCCCTGTTGCTGGTGCTCGGCCCGCGCGTGCTGCCCGAGTACCGGGATCCCGATGCCGGCCGGCTCGACGTGGTCAGCGCCGCCATGTCGATCGTGGCCATGCTCGCGGTCATCTTCGGCCTCAAGCAGCTGGCCCAGGACGGCGTGTCGGCCGTGCCCATCGCGACGATCGCCGTGGGCCTCCTCGTCGGCGCGCTGTGGGTCCGCCGCCAGCGGATCCTGCCCGACCCGATGATCGACCTCAAGCTGTTCCGGATCCGCACGTTCAATGTCGCGTTGCTGATCAACTTCCTGGCCATCTTCGTGGCCGTCGGCTATTTCCTGTTCGTGGCCCAATACCTGCAGCTCATCCTCGGACTGTCGCCCCTCGAGGCCGGCCTGTGGTCGCTCCCGTCGGCGATTGCATTCGTCATCGGCTCGCAGGCCGCGCCGCACATCGTGCAGCGTGTCCGACCGGCCTATCTCATCGGCGGCGGGCTGGGGCTCGGCGCCGTCGGGCTCGTCGTGCTGACCCAGGTCGGGACGACGGGCGGGCTTCCGGCGCTCGTGGCGGCGTCGATCATCATCTCGCTCGGTATGGCCCCCGTCTTCGGCCTGACGACGGAGATGATCGTCGGTTCAGCGCCGCCCGAGCGTGCCGGGGCCGCGTCGGGCATCTCCGAGACCGGCGCGGAGCTCGGTGGCGCACTCGGCATCGCACTGCTCGGCAGCATCGGCATCGCCATCTATCGCTCGCAGCTGGCGACCGGGTTGCCTGCGTCAGTGCCGCCTGATGCCGCGGCCGCGGCCAGCGACACGCTAGGCAGCGCGATGGAGGTTGCCGGACAGCTCCCCGATCAGCTCGCTGCGGCGGTGATCGAGACCGCACAACAGGCGTTCGTCGCCGGGATGCAGATCAGCTCCGCCATCGCGGCGGTGGTCGCCTTCGGACTGGCCGCCCTGGCGGTGTTCGCCCTGCGCAACCAGGACCTGCCGCCGGCCGAGGAATCGGAGCCGGAACCAGAGCCCGAGAAACAGAAGACCCCGATGCACAGCCAACCGGCGGCCGGCTGAGACCTCCCCTCAGTCGCGCCGTCGGAAGTTCAAGGCGGCGAAGCTGAGGGCCACCGCCCCGAACCCGACCAGGACCAGGGCCTCGAACCAAAGCGGCAGCACGACCCCGAAGAGGGTCAGCCCGATCACGTCGCTCGATCCGGGCGGCAGCTCGTTGCCGAGCACGATGCGCCGGATCGGGTCCATGCCGTACGAGACCGGGTTGAGCCGCGTCAGGACAGCCAGCCATGCCGGCAGGTTGGAGAGCGGGAAGAGGGCGCCGGACAGGAAGAACATCGGCAGCAGGATGAAATTCATGATCACCTGGAAGCCCTGCATCGACTTCATCATCGAAGCGATCGCGACACCGAACGAGGACATCGCGAATGCGAGCAGGAACAGGAATGGGATCAGCAGCAGGACCGACTCGATCGTCAGCTTGACGCCCAGCAGCGGCGCGATGATCAGCAGCAGCGCCCCTTGGATCATCGCCTGAGTCGCGCCGCCGAGCGCCTTGCCGATCGCCACTGCCGATCGGTCGACCGGCGCGACGAGGATCTCCTTGAGAAAGCCGAACTCGCGATCCCAGACGATCGACATCGCGCCGAACACGGACGCAAACAGCACGGCCATGCCGATCACACCCGGATAGACGTACTGCGTGTAGCTGACCGGCGAGGCGGCGCCGGGCGACCCGAAAGCGCCGCCCAGCGATGCGCCGAGCCCGGCGCCAAAGACGACCAGGAACAGCAGCGGCTGGGCGAGCGAGCCAACCACGCGCATCCGGTCGCGCCAGAAACGCAGCAGATCGCGGTACCAGACGATGTAGATCGCCCTCACCGCCGGCCACCCCACGCGCGGCGCATCATGCGCATCTGGTCGGTCGCGCCGGCGCCTTCCTCACGAATCGCACGACCGGTCAGCTTGAGGAAGACGTCATCGAGGCTCGGCCGGTGTGACTCGATCGAGGTCACCGGCACGCTCAATTCACGCACCAGCCGCGGAATGAACGCCGCGCCCTCGGTCACCTCGATGCGCAGGCTGCCGCTGTCGGCGACCGGCTCGAAGCCGAAGCGCTCCCGGATCTCCGCAGCGGCCGTGTCGTTGTTCTCCGTCGCGACCACGACAACGTCGCCGCCGACCATTGCCTTCAGCTCGGCCGGCGTGCCGAGCGCGACGATCTGGCCGTGATCGATGATCGCGATTCGATCGCACTCCTCGGCCTCGTCCATGTAGTGCGTGGTCATGAACAGCGTCACGCCGAGCTCTTCGCGCAGCCGGCGCAGGTAGTTC
>DASQLS010000095.1:0-3216 GCA_035629915.1 Candidatus Limnocylindrales bacterium
GCTGATCTCCCAGATCATTGCCCCGCGCAGTCCGAGCTCGCGGATCAGCTCGACCCGTTGCGCAATCGAGGTGGGGTCGTCGTACGAGATGAAGGTTCCCAGCCCATCGTCCGAGCCAGCGGCGGGAGGTTTGTACAGCCATGGCACTTTCGCAGCGTCGCTCCAATAGCGCGTGAAGCCGTTGCGGCCCCGGGGCGGCCTCGCGCCTGAGCTCGGCTCGAGGATCCTGCCGACGTCGACCAGGTCGCGGTAGGTAGGAGCGTCAGACGACTCCCACGAGCTCCCGTCCAAGCCTGCGTTGTCGAAGGACTGATACAGGCCGCGGTCGACGTCCAGCACGCGCGCGTACTGCCTGGCGTAGAAGGGCACGCCGATCACGATTGCCTCTGGAGGCACGCCCTCCGACAGAAAGTATCGAACGGTCCCGACGACGCTTGCCGCGGGCTTGCTCTGCGGATCGATGGGATCGAGCGGGTCGGTCTCGAAGGGGGAGTTGAAGGCCGAGTAGCTTTGCCACGGCCCGTGAGTGTCGTAAGTCATCACGTTGATCCACGAGAGCGTCTGCGCGATCTCGGCCAGCTCGTAGCTGAGCGTGGACTGACGGTTGCCACCCGGGATCGCGGCGGTGAGCAGGTGATGCCTGCCTGTCCTCGCCTCGCGCTCATCGAGCTGGCGGCGGAACTCGCGAAAGAGAAGGGTCGCGTTGACCTTGTCCTCCGGTCGATCTTCCTCCTGGGTCTCGCCAGGGTGGACCGGATACTCCCAGTCGATGTCGATGCCGTCGAAGACGCCAGATGCGACTCCCTTGCCACCGATCCTTCCTTCGGATGGCAGGTCGCCATCGAGCAGCATGTCAATGCATGTGCCCACGAACCTTGCTCGTGACTCTGGCGTCGCGGCAGCGGTCGAGAAATGGGTCGAGTCGCTCCAACCGCGAATGGAGATCAGGAAGCCCAGCTGGGGGTTTGCCGCCTTGAGCTTGCGGAGCTGGTTGAAGTTGCCCATCAGCGCTTGCCCCGGGACGTCGGCGACGCCGTCGACGCTCTCGGCCGCCGAGAACGGCCGCTGATAGTCGGGCCACGGGTCCAGCAGCGTACAGGCGCCGTCTGGGGCGACCGTCGCGAAGGCGTAGTTGACGTGGGTCAGGTGGTCAACCGGGATGTCTTTGGGAAAGTAGGCCCGATCCCACACGTTCCAGCTGCCGAAGTAGCCGACGACAACCTTCGTCAGGGAAGACTTCAACCAGCGAGGAATGGTGGAGCGACGGGGGCTCGAACCCCGGACCTTCTGCATGCCATGCAGATGCTCTCCCAACTGAGCTATCGCCCCACGGATGCCCGGCGTCAGATGCCGGGCAGCGAATTTTAGCAGCGGATGTTGGTCAACCCCGTGTTTTGTTCTAACCAGCTTGCGCGAACCGACTTCTCCGCGTAGGCAGGTCTGCCCATCGACGGCGGACGGCGCAGGCTTCACCATCTCGGAGCGATGCCGTCGACCCGGTCGCCGATTGGACGCGATGGCGAGCTCCACGAGCTCGCCGGATTCTTGGCGGCTGCCGACGGTCGACCCGGCGCGATGCTTCTTGTCGGTCCCGAGGGGATGGGCAAGTCGACGTTGTGGGAGGTTGCGCTCGCTGACGCGCGGGATCGTGACTACCTCGTCCTCGAGGCGCGCCCGGTCGAGGCGGAGACCGGGCTCTCGTTCTCGGCGCTGAGCGACCTGCTCGCGCCCATTCTCGATTCGGTTCTGCCCGCCCTTCCCGAGCCCCAGCGCGACGCTTTGGAGGCCGCGCTCCTGCTGCGGCCGAGCAGTGAGGCGCTCGATCCACGAGCAATCGGCAGTGCCGCGCTGAGTGCCCTCCGCGCCGCTGCCGCGGCGCGGAGGTTGCTGATCGCCATCGACAACATCCAATGGCTCGACCCAGCGTCGGCGACGACGCTCGCTTTCGCGCTGCGCAGGCTTCGCGACGAGAACATCGGTGGCTTGTTCGCCGCCCGTGGCGCGGTCGAGGACCGCATCGTGCGTACGTGGAGCGGCCTGATGCCGACGCGCGTCCTGTCCATCGGCCCGCTGAGCCTCGGTGCAACGCACGCGCTCGTGTTCGACCGCCTGGGAGCGGTCATGCCGCGACCGCTCCTGCACCGGCTGCACGATCTCGGCCGCGGCAACCCGTTCTACACGCTCGAGCTGACCCGGGCGTGGCAGGCAGGCACCTTCCACCTCGCCGAGGCCGAGGCACTGCCGCCGGCGCTGGCCGATCTGCTCGGCTCGCGGATCGCGTCCCTGCCGGCGCGGACGCGGCGCGTTCTGGCGCTTGCCTCGCAGATGTCGCGACCCACGCTCGCTACTCTCGATCGTGCAGTCGGCGGCGATTCGGCCGAGCGGCTCGACCGCGGAGTGGCTGCCCGCGTCGTGGAGATCGACGGCGACGAGGTCCGCTTCGCCCACCCACTCCTCGCCGCGTCCGCCTACGCGGCCATCCCCAGCGCCGAGCGAAGACAGCTCCACGAGCTTCTGGCCACCGTCGTTAGCGACGGCGAGGAGCGAGCACGTCATCTGGCAATCGCCACGACCGGACCCGACTCAGAGGTCGCAGCGATCGTCGAGCGGGCTGCTGAAGAAGCGTTTAGACGGGGAGCGCCGTCGTCCGCCGCGGCGCTTATGTCCGAGGCAGCCCGCCTGACGCCGCCCGACACGGTCGAGGAACGTCGCCGCCGCGTGCTGGCCGAGGCGGAATACCGCTTTGAGGCCGGCGAGACGGATCGCGCCGAGGTGCTCGTCGGACCGCTGATCTCCGAATCCGCGCCGGGACCCGAGCGTGCCCGGCTGATTGCCAGGCAGGCTCGCTTCAGGCACTTTGGCGATGACATCTCGGGCAGCGTCGAGCTCCTGCGCACCGCCCTCGCGGAAGCGGGTGACGACCCGCGACTGCTGATCGAGATCGAGGAAGGCCTCGTTTGGGGCCTGCTACTGATCCGCAGCGACGTCGAGGGTGCCGCGACGCACGCTCGGTCCGCGGTGGCCAACGCCGAGCGTCTCGGCGACGACGCCGCATTGGCCGAGGCGTTGGCGGCACTGGCCATGGCCGACGCGCTCCTCGGCCACGATTGGCGGGCGACGATGGAGCGCGCCCTCGACCTGGAACCGGCGACGCTCAGGCTGCGCGTCCTGCGCCACCCGAGCTTTGCCTATGGCTATCTGCTGTCGCTCGCCGAC
>DASQLS010000096.1:0-8506 GCA_035629915.1 Candidatus Limnocylindrales bacterium
GGCCGAGCACCTCACAGATGTTTGGATCGCGGTTCGCGCGGCGCTACGGGAGGTTCTCGAGCAAACGACGCTCGACGACCTGGTCAGCGGCAATCTGCCCCCGCGCGTCGGCGAGCTGATTGGCACAGCCGATGCATGGCAATCACTGGGGCGGATCCGCGGCCGTCGCGAGACAACGGCCGCGATCGACCCTGCGGGAGGCGAGGAGGTAGCCGCCGCCCGCGAGTAGTTGGCTGAGTTGGCGGGTCAGGCGGCGGGCGCCGCCGGCCCGACCGAGCTGGCCGCCTCGAAAACGCGCTCTCGACTGGCCCGCGCGTAGACGATCTGCCCCGCCTTGAGCTCGAGCTGCTCGGCCTCGCCGCGCGGCACCTGGACAGAGACTTGGCTGCCATCGGTGCGCGTCAGCTCGACACGCACCTCGAAGCCCAGGTAAACGACGCGATCGATCATCGCCTCGGTTGCGTTGTCTGTCGGCTCGAGCAGGATGTCGATGTCGTGCGGTCGGACCCACGTTTGGCCGAGCCGGTTGACGGGGCCAATGAAGCTCATCACGAACTCGTTCGCCGGCCGCTCGTACAGCTCCCGCGGCGGACCAACCTGCTCGATCCGACCGTGATCCATGACCACGATCCGGTCGGCAACATCCATTGCCTCTTCCTGGTCGTGCGTGACGAACACGGTCGTGACGTGTGTCTCGTCGTGCAACCGGCGCAGCCATGCGCGCAGCTCCTTGCGTACTCGAGCGTCGAGGGCGCCAAATGGCTCGTCGAGCAGGAGCACCTCCGGCTCGACTGCGAGCGCGCGGGCCAGCGCCATGCGCTGACGCTGGCCGCCCGAGAGCTGTGCCGGATAGCGGTCTGCGAACTGGTCGATCTGGACCAGCTTCAACAGGTCGCGTACCTTGCGCTGGATCTCGTCCTTGGGCCGCTTGCGAATCGTCAGCCCAAAGGCGACGTTGTCGAAGACGGTCATGTGCTTGAACGGCGCGTAGTGTTGAAAGACGAAGCCGACGCCGCGCTGTTGCGGCGGGATCGTGGTCACATCGCGTTCGTTGAGCCAGATCTCGCCGGCGTCCGGGACCTCGAGACCGGCGATTATCCGGAGCAACGTCGACTTGCCACTGCCGGACGGCCCGAGGAGCGCGGTGAGCTCGCCGTCGGTGACGTCAAGAGAAACATCGTGGAGCGCCTGGAACTCTCCGAAGCGCTTACTGACGCCTGCGATACGGATGGCCATCAGGCACCTCCCTGTGAATTTGTACCGGCCGCCGGAACGGGGCCGAGCAAGAGGCCCTGGGGTTCCTCTTCGGACGACCCCTTCCGACTCAGCCGCCCGGATTGATAGAGCTGCATGCCGAAGAGCACGAGGAGGGCCATGGTGGCGAGCACAATCGAAGCCGTGTAAGCGCCGACGATGTCGAACGCCTCGTAGCGCTCCTGGACGTGGGTGGTCAGGGTGATCGTCTTGCCCGAGATCTTGCCCGACACGATGGCCACCGCACCGAACTCGCCCAGCGAGCGGGCGACGGTCAGGATGACGCCGTACAGGATGCCCCAGCGGATTGCGGGCAAGGTCACGCGCATGAACGTCCGGATCGATCCCGCACCCAGCGTGTAGGCAGCTTCCTCCTGGTCGGTGCCTATCTCGCGTAGAACCGGGACGACCTCGCGAATGACGAACGGCAGGCAAACGAAGATCGTGGCCAGGACCATGCCCGGCAGGGCGAAGATGACCGTGATGCCGTTATTGGCCAGAAACTCGCCGATCGGGCTGTTCGAGCCATAAACGAGGAAAAGCGAGAGCCCGATCACGACCGGCGACAGGGCGAACGGCAGGTCGACGAGTGAGTTCAGGATCGATCGGCCGGGGAATCGCCTGCGAGCGATCGCGAGGGCGGTGATCACGCCAAAGAACGTGCACACCGGGACCGTGATCGCGGTGATGGTGACGGTGAGCATGAAGGCAGACTGGAACGCCGGCCGGCTGATCGCCTGGAGCACCGGCCCGATGCCACCCTCGAAGGCTCGAACGAAGACCATCGCGACCGGAAGCACGAGTAGCAGTCCCAGGTAGACCAGCACGATGCCGCGAACGGTCAGCCGCGCGACTCGCGCTTGCCGGCCGTTCGTCGCGACCGCCTGCGCACCCGACGCGGCGGCGCTCGATGCGGCGGTCATGTCGCCTCCGAGTGACGGCTGATTCGCCGCCGGACAATGTCGAAAACGGTCAACAGGACAAGCGACACCACCAGCAACACGATCGAAACGGCGGCCGCAGCGTCAGGCTGATCGCCCTCGATCAAGCCCTTGATGTAGACGGAGCTGACCTCCGTCTTCAGCGGGATGTTGCCCGAGATAAGCACGACCGAACCGAACTCGCCCATGCATCGCGCAAAGCCCAGTGCGCCACCGGTCAGGATCGCCGGCGCCAGGTTGGGCAGCACCACCCGCCGGATCACCGTGAACGGGGACGCGCCCAGCGATGCGGCCGCTTCCTCCATGTCGCGGTCGAGCTCGAGCAGCACCGGCTGGACCGAGCGAACCATGAACGGCAGAGTCACGAAGAGCAGCGCGATCAGGATCGACACCTGCTGGTAGGCGATGTTGATGCCGAAGGGACTGCGCGGGCCGTAAAGCGCGAGAAGCGTCAGACCGGTGACGATCGTCGGCAGCGCAAACGGCAGGTCGATGAGCGCTTCGATGATGCGCTTGCCGGGGAACTCATCGCGCACCAGGACCCAGGCAACGAGCGTGCCCATGACGGCATTGATGATCAGGACGATGAACGACGCCGCGAAGGTGAGCTTCAGTGCGCCGAGCGCCTGCGGCGAGGTCACCGCGGCAATGAATGAGTCGAGGCCCTGGCCAAGAGACTGCCAGAAGAGGACCGCGATCGGGATCATGACGATCAGGCCGAGGTACAGCGCGGCAAGGCCGGGACCCAGAAGGCCCCGGCCGTCGTAGCTCCCGATGGCGCCCGGCCGCCGAAGCGGCCGGGCGCTCACCGAACTACTCAATTCTCGATGCCCAGGTCAGCGAAGATCTGGGCCATGATCCCGTCCTCGGGGTCGAAGAACTTGGGACGAGCCTCAGCCCAACCACCAAGATCGCCGTCGACCGTCGCCAGGTTGGTGGGCTGTGGGAAGTCGGTGAACTCAGCCGCCACTTCCTCGAGCTCCGGCCGGAAGCCGTGCTGGCCGAAGATGCGCTGCGCCTCGGGCGTGTACAGCCACTCGACGAAGGCCCCTGCAGGCTCGGGTGCGTCGCCGACCGTGGTAGTCGAGATCGCATTCTCGATCAGCAGCGTGCTCTCGGGGACGATGTACTGGAGCTCCTGGCCCTGCTGCTGGGCGAAAATGGCCTCGTTCTCGTAGCCGATGAGAACGTCACCCTGGCCGGCCTGCAGGAAGGTGTTCAGGGCATCTCGGGCGCTCGGGTCCCAGACGACCACGCGGGCGGCCAGTTGGTTGAGGAACTCGATTGCCTCTTCCTCGGTCTTGCCGGCGTCGATCTGGGCCTGGTAGGCGGCGAGGATGTTCCACTGGGCGCCGCCCGACGTGATCGGGTTGGGCGTGATGACCGAGACGTCCTCGCGGATGAGGTCATCCCAGGTGAGAATGTTCTTGGGATTGCCGGGCCGGACATCGAACACGACGACGCTGTTGTGGACGATGCCGCTGTGGTCGTTGTCGGCCCAATCCTCGGCCACGATGCCCGGCTCGACGAGACGCTGGACGTCGGGCGACAGGGCGAGTGCCAGCACGTCCGCGGGCAGCCCGGCCTGGACGGCACGGCTCTGGTCGCCTGAACCGGCGTACGACTCTTCGAACACGACACCGGCTCCTGCTTCGGTGGCCTGGAACATGGGGATCAGCTCCGCGTAAGCCTCGCGGGGCGTCGAATAGGCGACGAGTGTGACTGCGCCGGGCTGGGCGTTGAACGTCGGCGTTGCCTCGGCGCTCGGCGACGCGGTCTCGGCCGGCGGTGTGCCGGAACCATTCGGGGCGTTTGTCGGCGTTTGGGCGCTCGGTGCGTTGGTCGCGGCGCCCGCAGAGCAGCCAACGACCAGGGCGAGAGTGGCTGCCGCGATTGCCGCGCGGCCAAGCCAGGTTGATGTGACGGGAGTACGTGACAAGCGAGATCTCCTTGGTTGCCAATGTTTGTCTATTGGATCGGTAGGAATAGTAGGACCGTAGGACAAACCGGAGAGGCTGTCAAACGCTGGGGGTTGACAAGCCCGTCGCGCGCGAGCACTATGGGCGACCAATCCCACCGTGTTAGTGGGAATAGGCAACTTACTAGGTACTCCGAGGAGAAATCAGTGGTTCAACTGCTTGCGATCGCGGTCGCCGGGTTCCTCGCTCAGCTCATCGATGGGTCGTTGGGCATGGGCTACGGCGTGTCCTCGACGAGCCTCCTGCTCGCCCTCGGCCTCGCACCGGCACTTGCGTCAGCGAGCGTTCACCTGGCCGAGATCGGGACGTCGGGCGTATCCGGCGCCGCGCACTGGCGGTACGGAAACGTCGACTGGAAGATCCTGTTGCTGCTCGGCATCCCGGGCGGCGTCGGCGCCTTCTTCGGCGCCGTGGTGCTGTCCAACCTGACGCTCGAACAGGCCCGGCCGTGGGTGTCTGTGGTGCTGCTGATCCTCGGCGGCGTGATCCTCTTCCGCTTCCTCCACGCCCGGCGCACGTCACGTGCTCCGGCCGCGCTCCATGACCAGGCGCCTGTCGACGACTCGGGAGCCGGGTTCCGGTCATCACGCAGACGCTCCTGGCTGCTCACGCCGCTCGGTTTGCTGGGCGGCTTCCTCGATGCGAGCGGCGGCGGCGGCTGGGGACCAACGACCACTTCGACGCTGATGGCCGGCGGGCGGCTCAAGCCGCGACTGATCATCGGCACGGTCAGTGGCTCGGAGTTCATCGTCGCCATCTCGGCCAGCATCGGCTTCCTGCTCGCGCTCGGCGCGGCCGGCATCCGCTGGGACATCGTGGCGATGATGCTCATCGGCGGCTCCATCGCGGCACCTATCTCGGCCTGGCTGGTGAAGCAGTTCGACGACCGAGCGCTGGGCATCGCCGTTGGCGCGCTGATCATCGTGCTCAACGTGGATCGGCTGATGGTGCTGGTTGGCATCGACGCCGGGATCGTCACGACCGCGCGCCTGATGGCGGTGGTCGCGGCACTCCTGATCATCAGCGCGCTCGTGTTTCGTGGCCGGGCGCGCCGTGCTGCAGAAGGGGAGCGTGCCGCATCGGCGGCCGGCGCGGAAGCGCGTCCCGTCTGACCCAAGCTCCTGCCGCAGGGCAGGCACCTAGAATGGCCGCGTGTTCTACGTAGCGCGCGGCAACGTCCCTCACAAGCGGCACACCCAACATCGCGCGCCGGACGGGTCCCTCTACTCCGAGGAGCTGTTCGGCATGGAGGGCTTCACCGGCCGCTCGTCGCTCCTCTATCACCTCGTGCCGCCAACGCGGACGCACAAGATCGAGCCGGTCCGCGACATCCGCCTCGAGGCGGCCGACGATGGCATGCATCGACACCGGCTGGTCAAGACGGGCGCCGTCCCGGCGGGCGGCAACGTGATCGAAGGTCGCATACCGCTGTTCTTCAACAACGATGTCGTGATGGGCGTCGTGCGGCCCACCGAAGAGCTGCCCGGCAACCTCTTCTACCGCAACGGCGAAGCAGACGAGATGCTCTTCGTCCACGAGGGCAATGGAACCTTCGAGAGCAACTTCGGGCCGTTGCGGTACGGCCCCGGCGACTACATCGTGATTCCCATCGGCACGACCTGGCGGCTGGCCCACGACGCTGGCTCTGGGCAGCGCATCCTGTACGTCGAGTCGCCATCGGAGATCGTGCCGCCCAAGCGCTACCGCAACGATTGGGGCCAGCTGCTTGAGCACTCGCCGATCAGCCAGCGCGACATCCGCTTGCCGGAAGCGTCGACGCCGCGCGACGAGGCGGGCGACTTCGTGATCTGGGTACGGGTTCGCGGCCGCATCACCGCCTACCACTACCGGCATCATCCATTCGATGTCGTGGGCTGGGACGGCTACCTGTATCCGTTCATCTTCAACATCGGCGACTTCGAGCCGATCACCGGTCGCGTCCATCAGCCGCCGCCTGTGCACCAGACGTTTGCCGGACGGAACTACGTCGTGTGCTCATTCGTGCCGCGCAAGTTCGACTACCACCCGCTGGCCATCCCGGCGCCCTACAACCACTCGAACATCAACAGCGACGAGGTCATCTACTACGTCGCCGGCAACTTCATGAGCCGGCGCGGGGTCGAGATCGCGTCGTTCACGGTGCATCCGGCGGGCATTCCGCACGGCCCGCATCCGGGCACGGTCGAGGCCTCGATCGGCAAGGAGGCAACCGAGGAGCTGGCGGTGATGGTCGACACCTTCCATCCGCTGAACATCACTCGCCAGGCGGCCGAGCTCGACGACGGCGCCTATCCCTACTCGTGGTTGCCGCCCGACGACGCGTCGGGCGAGGCACGCGAGCTCGCTGAACGCGGACCGGAGGCATTTCCAGACTGATGGCCGATCAAACAGAGCTGATCGAACGCCTCGAGGCCGTCGAGCAGAGGCTGGCCGAGCACGCTGCAGGTCCCTCCCCCGACGGTCTCACTGATCCAGACGAAGGCGGCACCGAGCGCTGGGAAGCAGCGCAGGTGTGGGCCCACATGGCCGAGTTCGTCGGCTTCTGGCAGGCCGAGCTCGAGAAGGTGGTCGACCATTACGAGGGCACGCCCGTCCCGTTTGGGCGGACCAAGGACGACCTCGATCGCGCGGCCGCGATCGAGGCTGGTCGCACCATTCCTGTCCCGGTTCTGATGGAGCGCGTCCACGACGGGATCGAAGTGGTTCGTCGCTATCTGCCCACACTGTCCGACGCTCAGTGGTCGTCGGTTGGCCTTCACTCGCGGATCGGCGAGATGGACGTCGCGTACATAGTCGAGCGCTTCCAGCTCACCCATCTCGAGGAGCACGCGGACCAGCTCGACAGCCTGGGATGAAGGTATTCGTCGAGGCGGGCGCCAAGAAGGTGTTCGCCGGGGCGATCGACTGGCCGGGTCTGGCCCGTTCCGGCAAGACGGAGGGCGAGGCGCTCGCGGCGCTCGTCTCGTACGTCCCGCGCTATCGCAAGTCGCTCGGAAAGGTCGCGGCGAAGCTCGAGCCACTCGACGACGCCGCGGCGTTCAAGGTCGTGGAGCGGCTCGAGGGCGGCTCGGGCACGGACTTCGGCGTTCCATCTGCAGTGGCCGATTTCGACCGCGACAAGGTCAGCGCCGCGCAGCTGAAGGACCTGCTCGCGATCCTGCGCGCGTCGTGGGCCGCGTTCGACAAGGCGGCCGAAGTCGCGCGCGGCAAGGCCCTCGCCACAGGCCCGCGGGGCGGCGGCCGCACGGTGGCGAAGATGCGCGACCACGTTGCCGAGGCGGACGGCGCCTACATCCGGGCGCTCGGTGCGCGCGGCCCAAAGAGCAGCGCGACGTGGGCCGAGATCCAGGCAGCATTCGTCGAAGCGATCGAGGCAAAGCTGCGCGGCGAACTGCCGGATGTCGGGCCGCGCGGCGGCGAGCGCTGGCCCGCGCGTTACGCGGTCAGGCGCTCGGCATGGCATGCGCTCGATCACGCATGGGAGATCGAGGACCGCGTCGGCTGATTTCGCCTCTACTACCCGCGGCCTTCGCGGAGGACGCTGCTGACGATCGACAGCACGTTCTGCGGCCGTTCTGCCAGTCGACGCATGTAGTACGGGAACCATTCGGTGCCGTACGGAACGTAGACGCGCACGGTCTGGCCGATCGCGGTTAGCCGCTCCTGGAGATCGCGGCGCACTCCGTAGAGCATCTGAAACTCGTACCTGTCGGGCGGGATCTCGTGATCCCTGGCGAACGCGAGCGCCAGCTCGATCAGCTGCTCGTCGTGCGTGGCCAGTGCCGGATAGCGACCGTCGAGCATCAGCCGCTCCATCAGAACGCGGTAGCTCTCGTCAACCTCTTCGCGCGAGGTGAATGCCACTGACGCCGGCTCGTCGTACGCGCCCTTGCACAGCCGGACGCGGATCTGGTCGCGGTTGAGTGCCGCGATGTCCGCCTCGGACCGCCGCAGATACGACTGGATCACGGCACCCACTTCGACGTGGCGCTCATGCAGCTCGCGCACCATGCCGAGCGTCACCTCGGTCTTGGTGTGGTCTTCCATGTCGAGTCGGACGAAGGCATTGATCTGCCGCGCGCGCTCGACGACGCGACCAATGTTGCCGACGCAGAAGTCACGATCGATGTCCAGGCCCATCTGCGTCGGCTTCAACGAAACGTTTGCCTCAAGGTCGCGCTCGGCCAGCGCGTCGAGCGTGGCGATGTAGCGATCGGCCGAGGCGAGGGCCATCTCGCGCGAGCTGACCGACTCACCGAGCACGTCGACGGTCCACGTCAGACCCTGGTCGCGCAGCCGCTCGAGCGCCACGAGCGCGTCATCGAGCCGATC
>DASQLS010000097.1:0-4327 GCA_035629915.1 Candidatus Limnocylindrales bacterium
CCGAGGGGCTCGTCGAGAAGCAGGACGCGCGGACGATTGATCAGCGCGCGAGCAAGAGCCACGCGCTGCTGCTGGCCGCCGGACAGCTGGTTCGGCCGTCGCCGGTCGTAACCGGGCAGCTCGACAAGCTCGAGCATCTCAGCGACCCGCCGCTTGACGTCGTCGTTGGCGATCTTGCGCCGGCGAAGACCGAAGGCGACGTTCTCATGAACGTCCATATGCGGGAAGAGCGCGTAGTTCTGAAACACGGTGTTCACGTCGCGCTTGTACGGCGGCAGGTTGGTGACCTCCTGCTCGCCGAGATAGATCGAGCCGGCAGTCGCTTCCTCGAAGCCGGCGATCATGCGCAGCGTGGTGGTCTTGCCGCAGCCCGATGGGCCGAGCATCGAGAAGAACTCACCGCGCTCGATATCGAGCGAGAGGTCATCGACCGCGACGACGTCACCGAAGCGCTTGGTCACGCGGTCAATCCGAACGTCGGTCTGGCCCACTAACTCCTCGTCACGCTGGGGTCGTTACTGGAGGCGGCCTCGCAGGCTGCGCAGTATAAGGAGTGAGCCTCGTCCGTTCAGAGCTGGCGCGCACCGGCGACGTCGCTGCTGATGCGCGACGCCAGATAGACCGGGATGACGCTGATCACCACCAGCACCAGGGCGACGACATTGACCACCGGCAGCTCGTTCGGCCGTTGGATAGCCGCGTAGATCCACATCGGAAGTGTCTGCGTGCCGGCGCCGGCGGTGAAGATGGTGACGATGATCTCGTCGAACGAAAGTCCGAATGCCAGCAGACCGCCGGACACCAGAGCGGTGCCGATGCCGGCCATGGTCACGCGCCGGAACGTGGTGAACGAGTCGGCGCCGAGATCCGCGGATGCCTCCTCGGCCGACGGCGGCAGCCGCCTCAGACGAGCAAGCACGTTGTTGTAGACCACGACCACGCAGAAGGTGGCGTGGCCGATGATGATCGTCATCAGCCCGAGATCGACACCGAACGTGGTGAAAGTCGTGCGCAGCGCGATGCCGGAGATGACGCCGGGCAGCGCGATCGGGAGCAGCAGGAAGAACGAGATCGTGTAGCGGCCGAAGAAGTCGTAGCGCGACACCGCGAGCGACGCCAGGGTGCCCAGAACGAGGGCGACTGTTGTCGCAATCGTCGCCGCGATGAGCGAGTTCGTAAGCGCCCGAATGATGAGCGGGTTGTTGCTCGCCTCGACGAACCATTGGAGCGTGAAGCTCGAGGGCGGCCAGGCCTGGATGCGGCTGGAGTTGAAGGCGTAGATGGCCAGCACGACGATGGGCAGATACAGGAAAGCCAGGACGCCGGCCGTGGCCAGGCGGAGCAGAGCCTTGACGAGCCGCGTCTCGGTCACAGCGACTCGAAGGCGCCCAGACGCCGCGCAACGAGCAGGTACGCGACCATGATCCCGATCGGCAGCAGCGAGTAGGCGGCCGCGAGGGGCAGGTTCACGTTGGCCGAGTTGTCATAGATGACGTTGCCGATGAACTTGGCATCGGAGACGAGGTCGGGCGTGATGTAGTCGCCCAGCGTCAGCGAGAAGGTGAAGATCGATCCGGCGACGAGCGCCGGGAAGACCAGCGGCATCACGATCCGGCGGAAGGTTGTCAGGCTGCGTGCGCCGAGATCGGCCGACGCCTCGAGTACCGAATGTGGGATGCGCTCGAAGCCGGCGTAGACGGGCAGGATCATGTACGGGAGCCACAGGTAGCTGAGCACCAGCCACGAGTTGGCGATCTCGGACAGGCCGGGGCCCTCCAAGCCGAACGGCGCGAGCGCCACATCGACCAGGCCGTTGCCCTGCAGGATGATCCGCCACGAGTAGACCTTGACCAGGTACGCGGCCCAGAGCGGGATGAGCACCGCAACCACGAGCAGCCCGCGCATGCGCGGCGATGCGACGCGCGCCATGTAGTAGGCGATCGGGATCGCCAACAACGCGTCGGTGATCGTGACCAGCACAGCGACCGTGACGGTGCGGATGGCGATGACCGAGTAGACCGGGTTGGTCAGGATCGTCTGGAACGCCTCGAGCGACCAGTTGAACGGCTCTACACGGCCGGTGAACGAGTCCTGGGCCCAGAAGGCGTTGAGCAGCAGGATGAAGAGCGAGCCCAGGTAGGCGATCGCCAGCCAGCCTACGGGCGCGGCGAGAAGCGCCCGAAGACGCAGCTTTGGCCGTTGATGGAGCCACGATCCGGCGCGCCGGCGCGCCGAACGCGGCCGGGCGTCCATCGACTCTGGCGTGATCGGCGGGGCGCTCATTTGCGGTCAGTCAGCAAACGGGCTCCGCGGCTTGCGCCGCGGAGCCCTGAGATCTCTGTTCCAGCCAGCGGCTCAGCTGCCGCGAAGCGTGGTCCAGGCCTGAACCCAGTCATCCTGGGTCTTGCACGTGGTGGCTGCGTCGTCGTCGGCGCAGTCCTCCTGGGGCGTGCTCCAGTAATAGATGTTCTCCCAGTAAGTCTCGTCATCGGCGTGCTGCGCGTCGCAGTGACCGGGCGACAGGGCCTCGGCTGCCTCACACGCCTCCGGGCTGGTGGCGGCCTCGCCGAACCAGACCGTTGCCTGTGAGTTCGCCTCTGGCGACATCATGTGGTTCATCCACAGCTTCATGCAGTTCGGATGATCGGCGTCCTTGGCCAGCATCCAGGTGTCGGACCAGCCGGTCGTGCCCTCGTCGGGCTTGACGCCCTCGACGGGTACGGGCGGGTCGTTGCCCTGGAGGAGCTGGACCTGGAGCGGCCAGGTCGTGCCGACGACCACGTCGCCGGCGGCGTATGAAGCAATCTGATCGGTGTAGCTGGACCAGTAGAGCGGGTCGTTGGCGGCCTGCTGCTCGAGCAGCTCAATCGCTGCGTCGAACTGCTCCTGGTTGAGCTGGTATGGATCGGTGATGCCCAGGTCGGGCTGCGTCGCCATCAGGTGCACCGCCGCGTCGGCGATGTAGATCGACGAGTCGTAGATGCTGATCTCACCGACGTGATCCGAGCCACCCTCCCAGACCGCGTCCCACGTGGTCGGCGCCTCAGTGAAGGTCTCGGTGTTGTACATGAGCAGGTTCGGGCCGCGGCCGTGCGGGACGCCGTAGTTGACGCCGTCGACGGTGTTGTGCGGCAGGTCCTTGAGGCCCTCGAAGACGTTGGCGTAGTTCGAGAACTCACTCGTGTCGATGGCTTCGACATAGCCGCCCTGGATCAGGCGGGTGGTCGCGTCGCCCGACGCCGAGATGCCGTCGTAGTTGCCCGACTGGATGAGTGAAACGCCGTTGTTCGAGTCGGTCATGTCGGTCGTGTTGACCGTGCAGCCGGTTTCTGCCTCGAATGGCGTGACCCAGTCGAAGGCGGGGTCCGTCGCGCCGCGCTCGGCGTAGCCGGCCCAGATGACGAGGTTCAGGGTGCCTTCGCCTTCACCGATGCCACCACCGGTTGAAGCAGTCGCGGTCGGGGCGTCGCTCGGTGCGTCGCTTGGCGCCGATGTCGGTGTGCCGGTGGGTGCACCCGTTGGCGCTGTGGTTGGGGCGCCGCCGCTGCTACAGGCAGCGATGATCAGCGCGGTTGCGCCGATCGATCCCCAGATACGTCGAGTTCGCAAGAGCTCCTCCTCCTTATCCCCCGCTTGGTCCCCCACTCCCCTCCGTCACCGGCTGATCGTCGCTCGCGCTCACGGACGCGCCATCGTCATGGCCGAGTGCCAGATTATGAGGCCGTTTCCAGGTCAGCCGCACCCTTTTTCCCTCGAGTGCCAGGGCTTCGCTCGATGAGGTCTTGAGATTCTGCTCGTCGACGACCAGCTGGCTGCCGGCGTCGAGGTCGACCAGGTAGCGCGTCTCCCGGCCCAGGTAGACGACCTTGCCGATGTGCCCGAGCGCAGATGTCTCGTCCGCCGCCGGCTCATCGTCTGGTTCGGTCAGGCGGATCTTCTCGGGCCGAACCGTGAACGTGCCGCTCCGGCCGAGGATCGTTTCCGCGGCACCGCCGGTGATCAGGTTCGAGGTGCCGACGAAACCGGCCACGAAGGACGTCGCGGGGCGCTCGTATACCTCGGCCGGCGTGCCGACCTGCTCGATCCGGCCGTGATTGAAGACGGCCATCCTGTCCGACATGGTCAGCGCCTCACTCTGGTCGTGAGTGACGTAGATGAAGGTGATGCCGACCTGCTGCTGGATCTGCTTGAGCTCGATCTGCATGTCCTCGCGCAGCCGCAGATCGAGCGCGCCGAGTGGCTCGTCGAGGAGCAACACCCGCGGTCGGTTGACGAGCGCGCGTGCGAGTGCGACGCGCTGACGCTGGCCGCCGCTCAGCTGACTCGG